>WLEG01000032.1 GCA_009704425.1 Actinomycetota bacterium
ACACCCACCAACGTGAGACCGACCCCGACGAACACCGCCGCCACCCCGGCCTCGGTGAGATCGAAACGGTCGCCGGCCAACAACGAGAACGTGGACTCGAAACCGCTGAACGCCACGATGGCGGTGAAGCCCGCCACCGCCAAGCCCCACAGCCGAACCTTGCCGACGTCCGCGTCGCGAAGTTCGCGCGCCGCCCGACGCGCCTCCACCGGTCGCGTTTCGGGCAGACGGAAGAAGGCCACGATCGCGTTGATCAAGGCCACCGTTCCGGCCACGTAGAACGGCAGATGCTCGCCACCCAGGGCCGCGAGTCCACCCAGGGCCGGACCCACCACGAATCCCACGCCGAACGCCGCCCCGAGAAGTCCGAGCAGTCGCGGACGCTGGTGGGGCGGGGCCACGTCGGTGACGGCGCCTTGAGCGACCGCCACGCTGGCTCCCGAGGCACCGTCGAGGATGCGACCGAGGAACAACACCCACAGCGCACCCGCGGCACCGGTGACGAACGAGCCGATCGCCGTGCCGAGCAACGAGATGAGGATGACGGGCTTGCGACCGATGCGATCGGACAACCGGCCCAGGATCGGCGAGAAGACCAACTGGGCCAACGAGAACGAGGCGAACAGCAATCCGACCTCGAGTCCGCTGGCGCCGTATCTCTCGGCGTAACGACCGAGGATGGGCACCACGATGCCGAACCCGACCAGATCGAGGGCCACGGTGAGCCAGATGGTGAAGAAACCCTGGGGCAGGGGCTCGCGCGTGGCGGTCTTTTCCCGACGGACCATCGTTGGATTCACCACGCGTCAGCGACGGACGGTGGTGCCCGCCTTGTTCGTCTCGACGATCCAGCCATCGGCCTGCAGGGCCGCGCGCAACGCGTCGGCGGTGGCGAAGTCCTTGGCCGCGCGGGCCGCGTCCAGGTCGGCGGCCATCTTCAATGTCTCGGCGGGCACGTCGGAGGCCTGCTTCAGATCCAGACCGAACGCCGCGCACATCGAACGCACCGCGGCCACCAACGCCGGAGCCGAGGCGTCCGACGCGTCGAGCGCGGTGTTGGCCCGACGCACCGTCTCGAACAACAACGCCGACGCCGACGGCGTGTCGAGATCGTCGTCCATGAACGCGCGGAAGCGGGCGATGACATCGGGGTCCGGATCGGCGTTCGCCACGTGTTGCGAACGGGCGGCGAAAGAATCCAGGCCACCGAGCGTGTTCACCGCGGCGTCGATGTTGTCCTGGCCGATGCGCACCGGGCTGCGGTAGTGCGTCTGCAACAACACGAGTCGGTACGCGCGCGGGTCGTAGTGCTGCAGCAGATCGAGCAGATTCGCCACGTTGCCGAGGCTCTTCGACATCTTCTCGCCCTCGGTGTCGACCACGAAACCGTTGTGCATCCAGTGATTGGCGAACTCGCGGCCCAACGCCACGGCCTGGGCCCGCTCGTTCTCGTGGTGCGGGAACTTCAGGTCCATTCCACCGCAGTGCAGATCGAAGCCGTCACCCAGGATCGACAGGCTCATCACCACGCACTCGCTGTGCCAACCGGGTCGACCTTCACCCCACGGCGACGGCCACGAGGGTTCGCCGGGCTTGCTGAACTTCCACAGGGCGAAGTCCGCCGGATGGCGCTTGTTTCCGGCCCCGAACACCTCGCGATCGCCACCGCCCGAGAGCATGTCGTCCAGGCTCTGGTGGGCCAACAGGCCGTAATCGGGGACGTTGGGCACGCTGAGGTACACCCCGTCCTCGGTGACGTAGGCGTTGTCACGGTCGATCAGCGTGGTGATCATGTCGACCATCTGGTCCACGTACTCCGTGGCGTGGGGAACGTCGGTGGGTCGCAACACGTTCAACTTGCCCATGGCGTCGAACCAGACGTTCTCGCACTTGTGGGTGATGTCCTGCCACGGACGACCCTCGCGATTGGCGCGATCGATGATCTTGTCGTCGATGTCGGTGATGTTGGAGACCAGTCGAACCTCGAGCCCGGTCCATTCGAGATACCGGCGGAGGATGTCGTAGACGAGCGTGGCACGGCCGTGTCCGAGGTGGGGCGGACCGTAGACCGTCGGGCCGCACAAGTAGATCCCCACCTTGCCCGGGGTGCGCAAACGCAGTTCGCGCACGTCCGAGGTGGCGGTGTCGTACAGCCTGAACATGGTGCGAGCCTACGCCCCCATGCCGGTCCACCTATAGCCTTGCCACCCATGGTGTCCATCCCCGACAAGCCCTCACTCGACGGAATCGAGAGCGAGTGGGCGCGCGTATGGGAGACCGAGGGAACCTACGCCTTCGATCGTTCCGCGAACCGGGCCGGTGTGTACGCGATCGACACTCCCCCGCCCACGGTGAGTGGTTCGTTGCACATGGGTCACGTCTTCTCGTACACCCACACCGACACCATCGCCCGCTTCCAGCGCATGTCGGGCAAGTCGGTCTTCTACCCGATGGGTTGGGACGACAACGGTCTGCCCACCGAGCGTCGCGTCCAGAACTTCTTCGGCGTGCGTTGCGATCCCAACGTCGCCTACGTCGTCGATTTCCAACCGCCGTTCCGTGGCGATCCGCCCAAGGATCATCAGCCGGTGGCCGTCTCACGACCCAACTTCATCGAGTTGTGCGAGGAACTCACCCACGAGGACGAAAAGGTCTTCGAGGACCTGTTCCGACGACTCGGTCTGTCCGTCGATTGGTCGTTGTTGTACGCCACCATCGACGAGCGCAGTCGACGCGCCAGCCAGCGCGCGTTCCTGCGCAATCTGGCCCGCGGCGAGGCGTACACGCAGGAGGCGCCCACGTTGTGGGACGTCGACTTCAAGACCGCGGTCGCCCAGGCCGAACTCGAGGATCGCGAACGGCCCGGCGCGTATCACCAGATCGCCTTCGCGCGCGTCGACGGCGGCGCCGACGTCATCATCGACACCACGCGTCCGGTGTTGATCGCGGCGTGCGTCGCCTTGGTGGCCCACCCCGACGACGAGCGCTACAAGCCGCTGTTCGGAACCAAGGTGCGCACGCCGCTTTACGGCGTCGAGGTCCCGATCATGGCCCACCCGCTGGCCCAACCCGACAAGGGCACCGGCATCGCCATGATCTGCACCTTCGGCGACGTCACCGACGTCATCTGGTGGCGGGAACTGAATCTTCCCACGCGCGCCATCATCGGTCGCGACGGACGCATCATCGCCACGCCGCCGAACGGACTGGACTCCGCCGAGGGTCTGGCCGCCTACGAGCAGATCGCCGGGTTGTTCGTCAATCAAGCGCAGAACAAGGTGGTCGAGGCGTTGCGCGAGAGCGGCGCCATGCTGGGCGAGCCGCGACCGATCACGCATCCGGTCAAGTTCTTCGAGAAGGGCGACCGCCCGCTCGAGATCGTCACCAGCCGTCAGTGGTACATCCGCAACGGCGGTCGCGACACGGACCTGCGCACCACCATGCTCGGTCGGGGCGATCAGTTGGTGTGGCATCCCGATCACATGCGCCATCGCTACGCGAACTGGGTCGAGGGTCTGAACGGCGACTGGCTCATCAGTCGTCAGCGCTACTTCGGAGTGCCCATCCCCGTGTGGTACCCGCTCGACGAGAACGGCGAGGCGGTTCACGATCGACCGATCATCCCCGACGAATCGTCGTTGCCCATCGACCCGTCCACCGACGTTCCCCCCGGATTCACGGCCGACCAACGCAACGTGGCCGGCGGCTTCACGGGCGACCCCGACGTGATGGACACCTGGGCCACGTCGTCGCTGTCGCCGCAGATCGCCGGCTGCTGGGAGGATGACGCGGACCTGTTCGCGCGCGTGTTCCCCATGGATCTGCGTCCGCAAGGACACGACATCATCCGCACCTGGCTGTTCAGCACGGTGGTGCGCTCGCACTTCGAGCACGACTCGCTGCCGTGGTCGAACGTGGCTCTGTCCGGATGGATCCTCGATCCCGACCGCAAGAAGATGTCCAAGTCCAAGGGCAACGTCGTCACACCGGTGGACCTGTTCGAGAAGTTCGGCAGCGACGCCGTGCGTTACTGGGCGGCCTCGGCGCGTCCCGGCGTGGACACCGCGTTCAGCGAGGAGCAGATGAAGGTCGGTCGCAAGCTGGCCACCAAGTTGCTCAACGCCAGCAAGTTCGTGCTCTCGTTCCCCCAGCCCGACGCGAACGCGTCGGCATCGGGCACGGTGACCAACGACGTCGACCGCGCGATGTTGGCCCGCGTGGCCGACACCGTGAACGAGGCCACCGAAGCGTTCGGTCAGTACGACTACGCGCGGGCGCTCGAGCGAACCGAGGCGCTCTTCTGGTGGTTCTGCGACGACTACGTGGAGCTCGTGAAAGGTCGCGCCTACGAGAGCCGGGGTCGAGAGCAAGCCGAGTCGGCTCAGCTCGCGTTGCGACTGGCGCTGTCGGCGATCCAGCGGTTGTTGGCCCCGTTCATCCCCTTCACCACCGAGACCGTGTGGCGTTGGTGGCAGAGCGGATCGGTGCACCGCGCGACGTGGCCCACCACCGCCGAATTGGGCGCCGTGGGCGACGCCACCCTGATCGACCCCATCGGTGAGGTGCTGGCACAGGTGCGCCGGGCCAAGACCGAGGCCAAGACCTCCCAGAAGACGCCGGTGGCGTCGGCCGCGGTCACGGGGAGTGCGGCCGAATTGGCGGCGGTCGAAACGGGCAAAGCCGACTTGTCCGAAGCGGGCAGTGTGCAGGCATGGAGCCTGGTGGAGGGCGCCGGACCGTTGACCGTCACAGTGGTGTTGGCCCCCGCCGAACCCCAATGAGGGCTCACCAGCGGTAGTTTTTGACCCTTGTGACCGAGGTTCAGCCGCCCCACGACGACGAACCGATCGTCGGCGACGACACCTTGAACCACCTGTCGGTGTTGCGCCCCGACCCGGCGCCGAAACGGCGTCGCACGTGGCCCCAGCGACTGGTTCTGGGCGTGAACGTGTTCGCGGTCGTCGCCTGCTTCGGCGCCGCCATCGGCATCTTCTACGGCAACGAGAAGGCCAACGACCGTCGCGTGGTGTCCATCATCGGGGCCGAGGGCGGGCCGACGCTCACGTTGCCCAGCACCACGGTGGCCCTCAACGAGGACGGATCGACGGCTTCCACCGAAGCTCCCGTCATCGTCGACGTGACGGCGAAGAACTTCCTCATCACGGGTAGCGACAACGGTGCGTGTGTCGATCCCGATTCGCCGTACGCCGCCGCCTTCGGCAATCGCAACGGTCTCGGTGAGCGCGCCGACACCATCATGATCCTGCGCCTCGACCCCACCACGAACGCCGCCGCGGTGTTGTCGTTCCCGCGCGACATGTGGGTGCGCATCGGCGGCACCAAGCGCATGGGACGCATCAACAGCGCCTTCAACGCCGACGACCCGAACACCCTCATCCTCACCATCTGGGACAACTTCGGGATCCTGGCCGACCACTACGTGAACATCGACTTCTGCGCGTTCAAGCAGATCGTCGACGCGGTGGGCGGCGTTCGCGTTCCGTTCGCCACGCCGGTGCGCGACCGCCACACGAACCTGCTGATCGAGTCGGCCGGCTGCCACACGTTCAGCGGCGAGGAAGGCTTGGCCTACGTTCGCTCGCGCCACTTCCAGTACTTCGATCCCAAGAAGAAGGAATGGGTGGAGGATCCCGCCTCGGATCGCGGACGCATCTCGCGCCAGCAGGACTTCCTGCGTCGCGCCATCCAGATGGCCCTCGACAAGAGCGCCGGTAGTCCGGCCGTCGCCAAGCAGTTGATCGATGCCGGCATTCAGAACGTGATCCTCGACGCGAATCTGACCACCGGCAAGTTGCTCGAACTGGCCTCGGCCATGAAGAACCTGAATCCGACGACGATGCGCACGTATCAGGTCGAGGGACGGGGCGTGGACAAGAGCGGTCAGTCGGTGTTGGAGCCCCTGTTGAAGTCCGACAGCATGAAGGCCGTGCTGGCCGTGTTCCAGGGCAAGGCTCGACTGGTGGACGCGCCCGAGCAACTCTTCGAAATGGCCGCCACCTCGGTCGCCTCGGCCACCACCGCCGCCCCGGGAACGACGGCCCCGGGATCCACCGTCAAGCCGGGTGCCACCACCACGACCTCGTCGCTCGTTCCGGTCTACGTGGACGAGAACACCTACGGCGTTCTGCCCCCCGACGATCCCGCCTGCCGCTGAATCGTTTCGACTAGCCCAGCACCTCGCGCAGAGCGCCGGGAACGTCCGTGGGTCCGTCGATCACGGCCAGTCGCGCCCCCACCTGCCCGGCCAGCACGCGCGCCTCGGCGTCGTCGCCCGCGGGAGCCAGGATCACCACTTCCTCCAACGACCGGGCGGCGGCCACCACGTCACCTTCCACCGTCGCCCGACAGTCGCTCAACACCACGGTGATGCGACGACCGGCTCGCGTGCGCGACAACTGCTCGCCCGCCGCGCGCAACGCACCGGCCAGATCGGTGGTGCCGAACCCGCGCAACGACAACACGTCGTTCACCACCTGCTCCCCCGACTTCGTCGAGTTCTGACTCTTGGCCACCACCACGTCCTTGCCGAAGGCGATCACGCTGTAGTCCTCGGGGCTGCGCCACGCCACCGCGGCCGCCGCCATGGCCGAGGTCGCCAACGGCTTGCCTCCCATCGAACCACTGCGATCCACCAACAACGCGATCGCCGTCGACGGCCGCACCCAACCACGCACCTTCAACGCGTCGGCGTCCACGGCGCGCCCTTCACCACGGGCTCCGATGATCTCCTCCATCGACGCGTCGAGGTCGATGTCGCCGGCCTCGGGGCGATACGGCATCGTGGCCATCTTGCCGATGCCCCGTGGTCGCACCGGTCCACGCTTCGACACGTCGAGGAACAACCGGCCCGCCAACCGCTTGGCCAGTTCGCGCAACTTCGGATCGGTGGCACCGGTGAGATCGGCCAGCAACGCCAGCATCGCGTCGGCGTCCTCCTCCATCGCCTCGTCGACGGCGTCCTCGTCGATCTCGCCCACCTCGGGTGACACCTGTTCGAACTGCTGGTGCCGCGCCAACTCGCGTCGCGACAACGTCTTCTTGGAGGCTTCGTTCACCGCCTCGTCGGCGGCGTCACCTTGCTTGGCTACCGGGTCGCCCCCGACGGGGCGCTCGCTTTTCCCGACTCACCGACCGGCGCGGGATTGAACACCTCGTTCCACAACTCGGTGATGATGTCCTCACTGGTGCGCGAACTTCCCTCGCGGACTCGCACGCGACCCGACAACGCCACCAACGCCGCGTCCAACGACACGGCCGGATCGTTCACGGTGGACGCGCGCACCGCCGCCAACGACGAGGCGACGGCGGTCATGTCGATCGCACCGCGCACGGACGAGCCCACGCGCAGATCGGCGTGAGCGCGCGTGCGTCGGACCAACTCGACCGTCTTGTCCAACCAACCGCCGGGCAGTCCGTCCACACCGCGCGCGGCGATGCGCGTCTCGACCTCGGCCGACTGGTACCCGACCGAGACGCGGCACACACGGTCGTACACCGCACCACTGATGCGCGCGGTGCCCACGGCGTCGAACGGGTTCATGGCGGCCACCAATCGGAATCCGGGGTTGGCGGCGACTCGTCCGAAACGCGGCACGTTCAGTTCGCCCTCGCTCATGACGGTGATGAGCACGTTGAGCGTCTCTTCCGGGATGCGGTTGATCTCCTCGACGTACAGCAACGAACCGTCGCGCATGGCAGTCACCAGCGGGCCGTCGACGAAGACGTCGGCCTCGTAGCCCTCGGTCAGCACGCGCGCGGGGTCGAAGTGACCGACCAATCGGGCGGGGGTCAACTCGGCGTTGCCCTCGACGAACACGAAACCGATTCCGAGACCACCGGCCACCGCGCGCAACAACGTGCTCTTTCCGGTCCCGGGCGGACCCTCGAGCAACACGTGCCGATCGGCGTCGAGCGCCGCCACCACCAGTTCCACCTCGCGGCGACGACCGATGACGACGTCGTCGAGCGACGCGATGAGCTCGGAGATCGGTGTGGTCACTTCAGGATGACGCCACGGATGTTGGTGCCCACGCGCATGTCCTCGTAGCCCTCGTTGATCTGATCGAGGGAGTAGGTCTTGCTGATGAGCTCGTCCAACTTCAACTGGCCGGCGCGGTACATGTCGAGCAGGGCGGGGATGTCGGCGCGCGGGTTCAGCGAGCCGAAGATGGTGCCCTTGATCTCCTTGTTCCACATGGCCAGGTTGAACAGGTTCACGTTCGCGGTCTCGCTCGTCATGGGCGAGATGGCGGTGACCACCACGGTGCTGCCCTTGCCGGCCAGGTTCATGGCCTCGCCCATCATCTCGCCGTGCAGAACGCCGGGCGTCAGAATGACGCGATCGGCCATCTGGCCGTACGTCATCTCCATGACCGACAACATGGCGTCGGCCATCGACGGGAAGGTGTGGGTCGCGCCGAACTCCATGGCCTTCTCGCGCTTGAACTCGACGGGGTCGATGGCGATGATGCGCTTGGCGCCCGACATGCGCGCGCCCTGAACCGCGTTGATGCCGATGCCACCGATTCCCACCACGACCACGGTGTCACCGGGCTGGGTGCCGGCGCGATTGGCGGCCGAGCCCCAACCGGTGGCCACACCACACGACACGAGCGCCACGCACTCGAGCGGGATGTCCTTCTCCACCTTGATGATCGACTGCTCGCTGACGCAGGCGTACTCCGAGAACGTGCCGACCTTGGCCATGAGCGTGACGGGCTTGCCGTTCACGAAGTGACGGTGCGTGTCGTCGGTGATCATTCCACCGATGAAGGTCTTGGCACCGTTGTCGCACAGGTTCTGACGACCGGTCGAGCAGTAACGGCAACGACCGCACGAGGGAACGAACGACGCCGACACGTGATCGCCCACGGCGACGCTGGTGACACCGGGGCCGACCTCCACCACCACGCCGGCGCCCTCGTGGCCGCCGATGATGGGGAAGAAATCCTCGATGCCCATGAGCGGCCACACCTCCTTGGGCGGAACCATGTCGCCGGTGACGAGGTGCTCGTCGCTGTGGCACAAACCGGCGGCCTTCCAGTGCACCAACACCTCACCGGTCTTGGGCGGATGGACCTCGATCTCCTCGATCTTCCATTCCTGATTGAGGCCCCACAGGACCGCGGCCTTGGACTTACGGATTCCGGACATGGTTGGCTACCCCCTGCGCGGACGACCCTCGTCCCGCACACCGAACGCTAGCCAGTCGGGGCCCGATCGCCCCAGACGAGACGCGCCCGGCGGGAACCGCTCGCGGCTCCGGTCGGGCTTCAGTACACCAGCACGCCGCGGATGTTCTCGCCCTTGCGCATGTCCTCGTAGCCCTCGTTCACGCCCTCCAACGGGTACGTGCGGGTGACCAGACCGTCCAGGTCCAACTGACCCTCGCGGTACAGGCTGGCCAGCTTGGGGATGTCGGCGCGCGGGTTTCCCGAACCGAAGAGCGAACCCACCACCTGCTTCTCCATGAGGGTGATGTCGAGCATGTTCATGCTCGCACCCATCTCGAGCGCCGGATGGATGTTGGTGACCACCACGCGACCACGCTTGGCGGCCAGGGCCATGGCCTCGTGCATCACCGAGCCCTGACCCACGCCCATGGTCATGATGACCTTGTTGGCCATGGTGCCCCAGGTGATGTCCTGCAGCAGGGCCACGGCCTCGGTCATGCTGGTGGCGGTGTGCGTGGCGCCGAACTCCATCGCCTTCTCGCGCTTGAACTCCACGGGGTCGATGGCCACGATGCGCTTGGCACCGGCCAACTTGGCGCCCTGAATGGCGTTGGCACCGATTCCACCGACGCCCACCACCACCACGGTGTCACCGGGCTTGGTCTCGGCCGCGTACACCGCCGAACCCCAACCGGTGACCACGCCACAACCCAACAGACACACCTTGTCGAGGGGCAGGTCCTCGTCCACCTTGATGCAGGAGGCCTCGTTCACCACCGTGTGCTTGGCGAAGGTGCCGAGCAGACACATGAGACCCAGATCCTGACCGCGCGCGTGGTGACGAGCGCCGCCGTCGGTGATCTGGCGGCCACCGCCCATCAACGCACCGAGGTCGCACAGGTTCTGGTGACCGGTCGAACAACTGCGGCATCGTCCGCACGAGGGGATGAACCCGAACACCACGTGGTCACCGGGGGCCAACCACGAGACGCCCTCGCCGACCTTGCGCACGATGCCGGCACCCTCGTGGCCTCCGATGATGGGCAGGGCGAAGGGCAGATCGCCGGTGACGAGGTGCTCGTCGCTGTGGCACATGCCCGAAGCCTTCATCTCCACCAACACCTCGCCCGGCTGGGGATCGTCGAGTTCGATCTCCTCCACGCTCCAGGGCTTGTGGGTCTCCCACAGAATGGCGGCCGTCGTCTTCATGTTTCCCCCTGGGATGATCCGGGCGGGCACCTTGGCGACCGCCAACTCCTGGGCGAACGGTAGTCGGTGCCGGACGGGACCGTTGTACGCTTCACCCCATGGACAGCCCGACCGCCCCCGCCACCTCGTCCTCCAACTCGCCCGTCACCTCGTCGTCCGACCCGGTGAACGGCACGGCCGCCGACGACACCGTCATCGACAGCGACCTCCTCGTCGAGGAGATCAGCATCGATGGCATGTGCGGCGTCTACTGAGCACTCCCCCGCGGAGCCCGTCGTGACCGTCGCTCTCGACTCCGTGCTCGAGTTGCATCCCCAGGTAGCGGTACGGCCCGAACCGTTCGGAGCCCTGGCGTATCACTACGGCAACCGACGTCTGATCTTCCTGAAGCACCCCGACGTGGTGCGCGTCGTGCAGCAGCTGGCGCAGCACTCCGACGTGGCCGCCACCCTCGGTGCCTGTGGCATCGCCCCCGACCGGCACGATTCCTTCGTGGCCGCCCTCGCCTCTTTGCAGAAATCGGAGATCGTTCGTGAGCGCATCATCGCTGGTTGATCAGATGAAGCGGGGCCTCGACGCCCCGATCTGTCTCACGTGGGAACTCACCTACGCCTGCAACCTGCAGTGCGTGCACTGTCTGTCGTCCAGCGGCCAACGCGACGAGCGCGAGTTGTCCACCGCCGAGGCCAAGCGCGTGCTCGACGAACTGCGCGACCTGCAGGTCTTCTACATCAACATCGGTGGTGGCGAGCCCATGGTCCGCCGAGACTTCTTCGAGTTGCTCGAGTACTCGGTGGGTAACGGCATCGGCGTGAAGTTCAGCACGAACGGTGCCTTCATCGACGCCGAGAAGGCCCGCCGACTCGCGGCCATGGATTACCTGGACATCCAGATCAGCCTCGACGGCGTGGACGCCGTCACCAACGACGCGGTGCGAGGCATCGGGTCCTACGACATGGCACGACGCGCCATGGACAACCTCGCCGCGGCGAACTTCGGACCCTTCAAGATCTCGGTGGTCGTCACCCGCCATAACGTTCCGCAACTGGACCAGTTCAAGGCCCTCGCCGATTCGTACGGCGCGCAGTTGCGCATCACGCGTCTGCGACCCTCGGGTCGTGGTGCCGACACGTGGAACGAGTTGCATCCCACCAACGGTCAACAGCGCGAGATCTACGACTGGCTGATGAAGCACGGCGAGAACGTTCTCACCGGCGACTCGTTCTTCCACCTCAACGCGTTCGGCGAATCCCTGCCCGGGTTGAACATGTGCGGTGCCGGT
>WLEG01000033.1 GCA_009704425.1 Actinomycetota bacterium
GCACGAGCGACCACAGCACCACCAATGCGGCAGGAATGAGCGCCGACCATTCCCCGGACAACTCGAGTTCCCGCAACACCAATCCCGATGCCGTGGCCGCGGCACCCAGGGTGACGAGTTCCAGGACCTCGCCGAGTCGATGCCAGGCACCGGCTCGTTTCTGGAACAAGACCGCCGCGTACCCGGCCAACAGGGCCACGAGGTACAGGGTGGCGGCGATCGCGAAGCGCGAGGCGTCCTCGAAGACGGCGATCACCAAGCGCGCCGCGCCGACCAACACCAACAGACCACCGAGATACCCCACGATTTCCCGCGTCGGGAGCGAGAATCGTGGGGCCTTCTCGATGAGCTCGGCTTCGGAGTCGGTCAAGCGACCGGTCCGCACCAACTGCTCGAGAACTTCTGGTTGTGACAAGCGATCCATGGCCTCAGTATTCCGAGTCCGTCACCCCGATGACCAGAGACTTCCGTACTCGATTCAGGTCGTGCCCGGCTCACACCGTCACGGTGTCGGACGGTGACGTCCCCGCCAACTGCCACACCCATGTCGGGAGCATGTGAGGCAGGAGAAGTGCACCGTCCCAGCCCTCGGTGGTGTCGACGTACTCGGTGCCCACGGGCATCTCGTCGATGGGCAAACGCCCCCAGAAGTCCTCGATCCAGAGCACCTTTCTTCCCGCTCGCAACGCCTCAGCAACCAGATCCTTGGCGGCGTTCGCCTTCCAGTCGACGAAACGGGAATTGGTCCCATCATCCACCACCTCCAACTTCCCGATGCCAAGGAAGTCGGCGATCTCATCGTTCGCACGATGTCTCCACGTTGTGCACCAACGGACCTCCGCCACACGGCAGAGCGTCCGAATGAGTTCCGGCATGTAGCCCGGAACCAGAAGGGTGTACCCATGACTCCGGAAGGAGTGGGTCTGCCAAGCATCGGTACCCAGACCGACGTATTCGATGTCGTTGATGACCCCATCGACATCCAGCAGGATCAGGGGGCGTTCCATGTTCGTTTCCTTTCGTTGGGGCCCGGGGGCCGGGTTCGCAAAAAGAGAAACGAGGGTCCGCTGGGAAAATGTGCGCATGCACACACGTACGAAGAAATCCGCTCCCCCCGTTCGTTGGCGCGTCGCCGTGGTCGAACTGCACGGTGACCTGCCGCGACGACACCCCGACCTGGCCAATGTGAAGGTCTCTCTCACGGTGAAGGACCCCGCCCGCATCGCCGACCACCGGGACGACCTGGCACCCAAACGAGTCTTTGTCGACAGAAAGGACGCCGCGAAGGTTCGTGACTCGCTCATCAGGCGACTACGGGACCGCGGATACACCGTCAACGGCAACCTCGAGGTGTATTCGCTGTACGTGATCGAGTTGGAGTCCTCGGCGGCACCCGACCATCGCGGATACCTCTACGTCGGCCAGACCGCGATCGATCCGGCACTTCGCGTGGAACAGCACCGAACCGGTCACTGGCTCCGTGGCAAACCCGCGCACAGTCGAACCGCCCATCGCCTCTTCGTGCGCCGTCGACCCGACATGGAACCGACCCGCGTCTACTTCTCGCGCGAGGAGGGGATGCGCGCGGAAAGCCGGCTTCGTCGCCGCTTGGAGGCGCGGGGTTACCGCGTCGAGGGTGGCACCGAGCGACTGAACGAGATCTAGATCACCGGGGCCGAATGTGCGAGGAACTCGTCGTTGGGTTCTCTCCGGTGACATGAGCGCCTTTCCACACCCGAACCTCGGCCCGTCCACTCCCGATCCCACGACCCTCTCCCGCCTACGACGGACCAGGGCGGCTGCCGTGGTGCTTCTGGTCGCACTCATGCTTTTGGTCCTCGTCCTCGAACGGGGCGGAGATTTTTTCGAGGGCGCGAACCATCGACGTCTCCCCGTCCTCCCCGCCGTCGGATTCGCCCTCCTAGCAGGGGGAATCGGAGTGATCGCCCGTGCCGTGCACCGGGCCCGACGGGCGGTTGTCGACCACTGAATCGACCGGGGAACGCCTAATTCGGTTGACGTCGGCGTTTTCAGGTGGTTTCCTACACAACGTCATGAACCGCTCCGTGAACCCGATGTCGATCCGCGAGATCGCTTCGTCGTGTGGTTCCGTCGCGCCCATGCACACCACCCACGCAACGGCTGCCGACACCACCACGTATTCGTGGCGCATGGTGTTCGCAGCCAAGCAGAACAAGGCCGCCAAGGCCTTCGCTGTGGCGAACACCAAGCGTTCGCCCCAGCGGCTCGGGGAGCCTCTCACGTAGGTCACACACCAACGTCGAGAACCTCACCGAGGCCGCTGGGATCAACCCGGCGGCCTTTCTCGTTTTCCCGCCCACCTTCCAACCGTCGACCAAACCACCCGAACACCAGGAGAAGCACCATGAGCAGCACGATCACCATCCAGGATGAGATCCTCGACGCCGACGTGAGCGTCGCGGTCTTCCACGCCACCGCTCGGTGCGCCGACGGCAACGGCACCCTGACCCCGTTGTTCTTCAGCGACGTGAACGTCGACATCGCCCGGGCCAAGGCCGTCTGTCGGCGATGTTCGCTGTCCGACGCGTGCCTGCGCGGGGCCCTCGAACGCGAGGAGCCCTGGGGGGTGTGGGGCGGCGAGCTGATCGAGAGTGGTCGGATCATCGCCGACCGACGGCCCCGTGGTCGGCCCTCGGTGTTGCCCAAGCCCATCTTGGTGATCGACGAGGACCGCACACTTCGCACCATCGCCAACGTTTCGGAACAGAGGCCCGACGAGGTGGTGGTGCGCGTCGCCTGAGCGGGGCGCCACGCCGGTTCGACCCATCGGCTCTTTTCTCGGTTGCGGGCAACGCTTGACGACCCCGCGACTGCACCGGGAGATCCCGGCCGCAGGTTCCTCCACTGCGGCCGGGCATCCCAGGCCCACCGAGCCGACACCGCGCCAGCCCCACAGTTAGCCTCTCCTCGGTGATGAAACGCGTCCCCCCGTTGCTGATCGCCCTGCTCGCCGGCTTGGCGGCGGTCGTGCTCGTCATCGCCATCGGAACGCGGGGCACCAACGGCGACTCCGACAACGACGTCGTTCTCGACGAACCCGGCGAGTACCAACAGCCGGGAATCCCCACCAACGCACCGTTGGCCGGAGCCCGAATCGCCACGGCCACGATCCTCGACCTCGACGGCAACGACGTGGACCTCGTGGCACTCCTCGACGGTCGGCCGATGCTGGTGAATTTCTGGTTCTCGAACTGTCAGCCGTGCAAGCGTGAGATGCCGGCCCTGCAGAAGGCGTGGGCCGACTTCGGCGATCGCGTGCGCTTCGTCGGCGTGAACACCCAGGACAGCGCCTCCATCACCCGATCCTTCGCCGAGGACGTGGGCGTGAAGTACGAATTGCTGCGCGACCCCGACGGCCGACTGGTGACCGCCAACGGCATCGCCACCTTCCCCACCACTCTCATGGTCGCCGCCGACGGAACGGTCGTCGAGCAAGTCGCCGGCGAGGTCACCGGCGACGATCTGACGCGCATGCTCACCGAGCTGACGGAGTCGTGACCACGTGAACGATCGGCTCTGGCTCAGCTTCGGTAGCGGACTGTTGGCCGCCGTGAACCCGTGTGGTTTCGTGTTGTTGCCGACGTACCTCATGTACTTCCTCGGCGTCACGGGCCGTCCCGGCACGCAACGGGCGAGTGTCCGCCGCGCGTTGACCGTGGGCGCTTCGCTGTCGGCCGGATTCATGAGCGTGTTCCTCGTCGTCGGGGCCGTCACGCGTCTCTTCACCGACTACATCAATCAGAACGCGAAGTACGTGGCGTTGCTCATCGGAGTCGCCCTCTTCGTCATGGGCGTGGCCATGCTCGCCGGCTGGAGGCTGCCGTACACCACACCGAAACTCGACGTCGGACGACGCGACCGCACCACCGCCAGCATGTTCGTCTTCGGCGTCGCCTACGCCGTCGCCTCCATCGGTTGCACGCTCGGACCCTTCACCGCCACGGTGCTCGGCACCATCACCACGGAGGGTTTCGCTCTCGGCCTGTTGGCCATCGCCCTGTACGGAATCGCCATGTCATTATTGGTCATCGCGCTCACGGTCACGTTGGCCCTCGCGCAAGGTGGCCTGTTGCGAACACTGCGCAACGGCATGAAGCACGTCGAGCGCGCCTCGGCCGTGGTGATGATGCTCAGTGGTTCGTACCTCGCGTGGTACTGGCTGAACGACATCCGTGAGAACTACGACGACGACATCACCGGCAACGTCATCGGCTGGCAGGAGCGCGTCGCACGGAGCATCGACGACAATCGGACCGTGGTGGCTCTCGTTCTCACGATCGTGGTGATCGTCGCGATCGCCTTCGCGCGGGGACACGGGCGCCGATCGTCGGAAAACGGCTGACGTGTTCCGCGACCTTCTGGATCATCCCGACGTCGAGGAGGTGTTGGTGCTGCGCGGCCACGACAGACCGCGCCATCTGCGCCTGGGCTTCATGGCGTATCACGGCGGAGGTCTGGAGGAGATGACCGAGGTGATCGCCCAACACGCGGCCGAACACAGCGAATCCAGCTACTACGGCGTGCATCAGCCCCGCGGGATGGAGCGACACGTTCCGTCCATCGAGGTGTCACCGGACGCGTCCGAACGATTGCGTGCGTTCCTGGACCACGTGCACGTGGTGGTGACCATCCACGGTTACGGCCGGCAGGGCTACTACTCCACGTTGTTGCTCGGCGGCCAACATCGCGACTTCGCGCGACACATCGGCGCCCATCTGCGCCGACATCTTCCCGCGTATCGCATCATCGACGACGTGGACGAGATCCCGAAGGAACTGCGCGGACTTCACCCGCGCAATCCGGTGAACCTTCCTCCGGACCGCGGAGTGCAGATCGAGTTGCCACCCCGGGTGCGCGGGACGACACCGTTGTTCTGGGACTGGGAGGGCCCGGAGCTCGTGCCCCACACTCGATCGTTGGTGGACGGCTTGGTGGAGGCGGCCCGAACGTGGCTCAGGGGGCCAGACGTTCGATGACCCACGCGCCGTCGACGTCGGCGCGATAACGAAACCGGTCGTGCAGACGACTGGGACGACCCTGCCAGAACTCGTACGACAGTGGCGTGAGCAACCATCCACCCCAGTGCGGAGGTCGGGGAACCTCGCGACCCTCGAATTCGGAGGTGTACCGAGCCACCGAATCCCCGAGTTCGGAACGATCGGAGATGACCGTGCTTTGCGGCGAGGCCCAAGCGCCGATCTGGCTTTCGCGCGGACGCGAGGCGAAATACGCGTCGCTCTCGAAGCGGGACAACACCTCGACCGTGCCCCGCACGCGCACCTGACGATGCAGGGCCACCCACGGGAACACCGCACTGGCGAAGGGATGCGAATCCAGTTGACGACCCTTGGCGCTCTCGTAGTTTCCGAAGAAAGTGATGCCGTCGTCGTCGACACCCCGCGCCAGAACGATGCGCGTGTCCGGCACTCCGTCATCGTCGACGGTGGACACGGCCATGGCGTTGGGCTCGGGCAGGCCGGCGTCGAGTGCGTCGACGTACCAAGCGTGCCATTGCTGAACCGGTGATTCGTCGAGGTCGTCGCGGTCGAGGCCCGCCGTCTCGTATTGCACGCGGCGATCACGGACGTTCACGGGATCAGCCTTTCGGACGAATGCGATCGAGGCCCCGCATGTAGGGGCGCAACACCTCGGGGACCACCACGGATCCGTCGGCTTCACGGAAGTTCTCCATGATCGCGGCCCACACGCGCGGCACGGCGAGCGCCGAGCCGTTGAGCGTGTTGGCGATGTGCGTGCCCTTTTCCCCGGCACGTCGATAGCGAATGTCGGCACGACGACCCTGATAGTCACTGAACCACGACACCGACGAGACCTCGAGCCACGTGTCGCAACCGGGGGCGTACACCTCGATGTCGAAACTGCGATGGTGACTCTGACCCATGTCGCCGGTGCAGATCTCGATGATCCGGTAGGGCAAGCCGAGCCCGCCGATGAGGGACTCGGCGCGATCGCGCAACTCGATGAGCATGGAGGGGGCCTGTTCGGGGGTGCTGAGCGCGAAGATCTCGACCTTGTCGAACTCGTGCGACCGCAACATGCCGCGGGTGTCGCGACCCGCCGACCCCGCTTCGCGGCGATAGCAGGGCGAGTAGGCCATCAAGCGCACCGGCAACTGCGACTCGTCCAGGATCTCACCGGCGTACATCGACGTGAGCGGAGCCTCGGCGGTGGGAATGCACCACAGATCGTCACGCTCGATGGCGTAGGCGTCCTCGGCGAACTTGGGCAGTTGGCCGGTGGCCGTGAGCGTGGCCGTGGTGACGAGCGACGGGGGACGGATCTCCTCGAAGGCGTCGGCGTTCCTGTCGAGCGCGTACTGGCACAGGGCCCGCGACAACTGGGCGCCGGGACCACGCTGCATGGTGAACATCGCACCGCTCAACTTCACGGCCCGCTCGTTGTCGAGAACACCCAGCTCGGCGGCGATGTCCCAGTGCGCCACGCGACGATGATCGGGGAACGATGCCGGCATCTGCTCTGGTCCCTTGACGACCGGATTGTCGTGGTCGCCGCCACCGTCGGGTGCGTCGGCGCTGGGAGTGTTCGGCAGACGCAGCATGATCTCGCGCAGCTGGGCCTGCACCGCGTCGAATTGCTCGGCCAGGTTCTTCTCACCGTCGCCGAGGGCGCGGCTCTCGGTTTGCAGCAGTTCCGCCGCCGAGTCGTTTCCGTCGCGACGGGCCTGACCCACCTGCTTGGACAGTTCGTTCACCCGCGCGCGGATGCCGTCGCGCTCGGAGGTGATCTGGCGGAGTTGCTCGTCGAGAGCGACGGCCGCGTCGAGTTGCTGCAACAGTTCGGGCTTGCCGCGACGGGCCAACGCGACCCGAACGGACTCGGGGTCATGGCGGAGCAGACGAACGTCGATCACAGAAGTCAAAGGATACCCGTCATGCTTCGACGACGACCGTGCGAAATCGCCCCACGAAAACCGCGTGAGTAGTCTCGAGGCGTGACCAGCGACGCCTCGGCGGGCTTCAGCCGAATCGACCGCACCGAGCGCACCCTCGAGGTGGAGAACCTGAGCGTGCGCTACGGCGACGTGTTGGCGGTCGACTCGGTGTCGTTCTCGGCTCGGCCGGGCGAGGTCACCGCCGTCCTCGGCCCCAACGGTGCCGGCAAGACCAGCACCATCGAGGTCTGCGAGGGGTTGCGGCGTCGGACCTCGGGCGACGTGCGCGTTCTGGGCCTCGACCCTCACCGGAATCGGCGCTCCCTGGCGAACCGGATGGGCATCATGCTGCAAGAGGGTGGCGTCTATCCGAGCGCCCGGCCGGTGGACGTCATCCGTCAATACTGCGGGCTCTATTCGACGGGGGCCGGCACGAGCGTCGACCCCGAGGAACTGATCGAGTTGGTGGGGTTGTCCGAACGGCGGCGCACCGCGTGGCGTCGCCTGTCGGGGGGAGAAAAGCAACGCGTGTCCTTGGCGTTGGCCCTGGCCGCTCGGCCCGCGATCGTCTTTCTGGACGAGCCCACCAGTGGGGTCGACGTCAACGGGCGAACCATGATCCGGTCCGTCATTCGCAACCTGGCCGACGAGGGTTGCACCGTGATCCTGGCCACGCACGAGTTGGACGAGGCCGAGAAGGTGTGCGACCGCGTGGTGATCTTCGACAAGGGCAAGGTGTTGGTGAACGGCACCCTCGACGACGTCCGTAAGGCCCGCCAAGCCGTGCGTCTGCGCACGGTGAGGCCGCTCGACCTGGACGCCATGCCCGAGAATCTCGCCGGTTGGCTGATCGAGGAAACCCCGGGCAATTACACCATCGAGGACGCGCCGCAAGGCCTCATCGGTGCGTTGGCCGTGTGGCTGTCCGAACGCGGCATCGACGTGATCGAACTGCGCGCCGGCATGAACAGCCTCGAGGACGTCTTCAAGAATCTCACCGGAGGTCGGTCATGAGCCGCGTGCCCGGTCCCTTCCGGTCGCAGTTGCGCGCCGAGTTGACGGTGGTACTGCGCAACGGCGAACAATTGTTGCTGACCCTCATCATCCCGGTTCTGCTGTTGGTGTTCTTCAGCACGGTCGACGTGTTGCCCACCGGAGACGTGCGCGAACCGATCGACTTCCTCACCCCCGGCGTGCTGGCACTCGCCGTGATGAGTAGTGCGATGGTGAGTCTGGGCATCGCCACCGGCTTCGAGCGCGGCTACAAGGTGCTGAAGCGCCTGGGTGCCACTCCCCTCGGTCGACCTCGTTGGCTGGCGGCCAAGATCACGACCGTCATCGTGGTGCAGATGATCCAGCTGGCCGTGCTGGTGCCGGTGGCCTTGGTGCTCGGTTGGGACGCCGGGTCGGCTCGGTGGCCGTTGGCGGTGGGTGCCGTCATCACCGGAACGATCGCCTTCGGTGGCGTCGGACTGTTCATCGCCGGACGCCTGCGGGCCGAGATCAATCTGGCCGCGCAGAACGGCCTGTACTTGTTGCTGTTGCTGTTGGGCGGAATGGTGATCCCGTTCGACGAGTTGCCCGAGCCTCTCGCAGCGGTGGCCAAGTGCCTGCCCAGTGGCGCGTTGGCCGATGTGTTGCGCGACGCGTTGGTGGGCGGCGCCGACCGCCCGGGCACGTCGTGGCTGGTTCTGGGGGCGTGGGCCGTGGTCGCTCCGGCCCTCACAGCGTTCACATTCCGCTGGGAGTAGCGATCTGGGTCGTCAGCGGGATTCGCGGATGGGTTCGGTTTCCTCGAACGCCTTCTCCACGTCGGCCATGGTGAGGGGCTTGCGAACGTAGGCCGACTCGTTCTCGGTGCGGAACGTGCGCACGAAGGTGCGCACGAACATCACGATGATGATGGTCCACAGGAAAATGGAGCCGCCCAGTTTCATGATCGCTCCGGCCATCTGCTGGTCGTTGCTGACCGACACGCCCCAGACCCGCACCGGCGTGGCGTAGTGCTTGTACACCGTTCCCTCGGCGAAGGTCAACCAACCGGCCGGCACGGTGGCCACCACGCTGTTCAGGAACAGGTAGATCATCTTGCCCATCGGTGAGATGTGGTGCTCCTTCAACGGCCCGCACACCGGCAACCACATCAGAATCGAACTCGTCACCAGGAGAACGTGCACCGAATAGTGCAACGGCGCGTTCGACACCGAACGATTCACCACCGCCGGCACGTGGCTGACCATCACGATCACGTTGAAGAGGAAGGCGGCCCGAACGGGGTGCGCCATGAAGTTCAGCGCCCGCAACGCCCGGCCCTTGCCCACCAGCGTGCGCACGAACCATTCGGGAGTGGCCAGTACGACCAAAGGAGGCATGAAGTACGTGAGCGCCATGTGCTGGAACATGTGCACCGAGTACAGATACTCCTCGGCGATGTCGTGCATCGGCCAGTCGGATCCGACCCACAGGACCACGATTCCGGCCACGAACCACAGAATCTGGCGCCGGGTGACCACCTGTTCCCCGGGCGCGACCGCCCGCGGTCCGAGCACGCGCACCACGTAGATGTACGCCGCCACCAAGAAGGCGACGAGCAACCACACCTCGGGGTGGAACTGGAAACGCCACGGGTTCACCATGGCCCACATGGGTTCAGCCTTTCTGCAGGAAGAACTTGAAGGTGGAGAGAGCGCCGGCGTACACGGTCACGGCCAGGATCAGCCCGGTGTAGAAGAGATAGCTGAACAACTTGTTGTCGAACTTCAGGTGCATGAAGTACGACGCCACCACGATGAACTTCACCGTCATCAGCACGAACAGCGTGGGCATGAACAACGGTCCGAAGTCGACGTAATACGTGGAGACCTCGATGGCCGTGAGCGCGGCGAGGATCAACGCGATGACGATGTACTGCTTGTCGCTCGCGCCGTGGTGCTCCTCGGCATGCCCGTCGGCGTGCTCCGTGCTGGTGTTGTGCTCGGTGGCGGTGCTCATCGGAGGCTCCTCAGGCAGGGATCAGGTAGACGAGGGTGAAGATGACGATCCAGACGACGTCGACGAAGTGCCAGTAGAGGCCCACCATCTCGACCGCTTCGGCCTTGTTGCCCGGAATTCGATTGCGGCTGATCATTCCGACCAGTGCCATCAACATGATGATGCCCACGCTCACGTGCACACCGTGGAAACCGGTGAGCGTGTAGAAGCTGGACCCGAACAAGCTGGTGGTGAAGCCGAGGCCCTCGCGGTAGAACGCGGTGAACTCGTACACCTGACCGCCCACGAACATGGCACCCAACAGCGCGGTGATGGTCAACCACAAGTTGGTGTTGCGGTCGTCCTTGCGCTGCGCGGCCGACACCGCCAACACCATCGTGAGCGAGCTCATGAGAAGCACGAACGAGCTCACCGACGTGAAGGGGATGTCGAAGATCTGATCGGGCTGGGGACCCGAGTTCACGCGGCCCTTGTAGAGCATGTACGTGGAGATCAGACCACCGAACAACAGGCATTCGGAGCCGAGGAACATCCACATCGCCATCTTGTTGTTGGACAAGCCGGTCGACGTGACGTGGGCGCCATGACCCGCGTCATGGCCGTGGGAGATCGCTGTGTCAGCCAAGGGGCGCCAGCTCCTTCGTGTGGCCGCCACCGTCACCGGGGGCGGGCGGATCGAAATCGTCGTCGGCGGCCGTGGACGGCTCCATGGCCCAACCGAACATGGTCAGGACCACCATGGCCACGCCCACCGCGAGGATGACGCGGTTGTAGATGAGGCCGTAGCCGATGACCGGAAGTGCCAACGCCAACAGGATGGGCCAGTACGAACGCGACGGCATGTGGATGTGCTCGTCGGGATGGGCGTTCATCTCGGCCAACACTTCCTCGGCCGTGGCCACCTGGGTGATCTCGTGGGTGGTGGCGTCCTGGGCGTACTTGCGATGGAAGAACTCGTCCAGGTTGTTGATGGTCGGGATGGAGTCGAAGTTGTGCTCCTTGGGCGGGCTGTCGGTCATCCACTCCAAGGTGCGTCCGTCCCACGGGTCGAGCGGGGCGATGGCCACCTTCTTGGACTTGTGGGTGTACACGATGTTGATGATGAACAACAGCACGCCGAGCGACAGCACCAGCGAACCGATGGAGGAGATGCGGTTCCAGAAGCCCAGGTTGAAGAAACCCTCGCCCGCACGAGCCTCGGTCCAGACCGCCATTCGACGGGGCTGGCCCTGCAGACCGAGCATGTGCATCGGGCCGAAGGTCATGTTCATTCCGACCACCATCAGCCAGAAGTTCCAACGACCGAGGCTCTCGCTCAGCTGCTTGCGGAACATCTTGGGCCACCAGTAGTAGAAGCCGGCGAACAAGCCGAAGATGGCGCCACCGAACAACACGTAGTGGAAGTGGGCCACGATGTAGTAGGTGTCGGTCTGCTGCGTGTCGCTGGGGGCCACGGCGTGGGTGACGCCCGACAGTCCACCGATGGTGAACTGCACCACGAGCGCGATCGAGAACAACATCGGAACGGTGAAGCTGAGTTTGCCGCCCCACATGGTCATGACCCAGTTCACGATCTTGACACCGGTGGGCACGGCGATGGCCATGGTGGCCAGGGAGAACACGGTCACCGACACCGGTCCGAGTCCGGAGGCGAACATGTGGTGGGCCCACACGCCCCAGCCGACGAAGCCGATGGCCGC
>WLEG01000034.1 GCA_009704425.1 Actinomycetota bacterium
CACAACGTGTCGCAACTCGATCAGTTCAAGGCGCTCGCCGATTCCTACGGCGCGCAGCTGCGCATCACGCGTCTGCGACCCTCGGGTCGCGGTGCCGACACGTGGAACGAGTTGCATCCCACCAACGGCCAACAGCGCGAGATCTACGACTGGCTGATGAAGCACGGCGAGAACGTGCTCACCGGCGACTCGTTCTTCCACCTCAACGCGTTCGGCGAATCCCTGCCCGGGCTGAACATGTGCGGTGCCGGTCGAGTGGTGTGCCTCATCGACCCCATTGGCGACGTGTACGCGTGTCCGTTCGTCATCCACGACGAGTTCAAGGCCGGCAACGTGCGCGACGAGGGCGGGTTCTCGCGCGTCTGGAAGCAGAGCGACCTGTTCCTGTCGTTGCGCGAACCGCAATCGGCCGGAGCCTGCGCGTCGTGCGGTTCCTACGACGCCTGTCAGGGCGGGTGCATGGCCGCGAAGTTCTTCACCGGCATCCCGCTCGACGGGCCCGACCCCGAGTGCGTCGGCGGCGACGGCGAGCACGCGTTGTCGATCGTGACGCCGGGCTCGGCGCCGAAACCGGCGATGGACCATTCCAAGCCGGTCACCCTCTCGCGCAAGCCGGTTTCCGCCCGCCGATGAATCTTCGTTCCCCGCTCGCACTCGGGAGTCGCACGTCCGCGAACCGGATCATGTTCGGTCCGCACGTCACCAATCTCGGCGACGACGAGCGTGCGTTCACCTCGCGACACGTCGCCTACTACGAGCGTCGGGCCCGCGGTGGATGCGGCGTCATCGTCACCGAGGGCGCCAGCGTGCACGCGGGCGATTGGCCGTACGAACGCGCGCCGTTGGCATCCGCGTGCGGCCCCGGATGGCGCGCCATCGCCGACGCGTGCCACGCCCACGGCTCGTTGGTGATCGCCGCCCTCGATCATGCCGGTGGTCAGGGCTCGTCCGCGTATTCGCAACTTCCCCTGTGGGCGCCGTCGCGCGTTCCCGAGGTGAACAGCCGCGAGGTGCCCAAGTGGATGGAGGCCGACGACATCGCGGCCGTCATCGCCGGTTTCGCCGATGCCGCCCGTGTCGCGGTGTCGTCGGGTTGCGACGGCGTGGAGATCAACGCCGGACAGCACAGCCTCGTTCGCCAGTTCATGTCGGGTCTCACGAACCATCGCGGCGACGAATGGGCCGACCGACTGGCGTTCGCCCGTCGGGTGATCGCGACGGTTCGCGACGCGACGGGTCCGGACGCCGTCGTCGGTGTGCGCCTGTCGTGCGACGAGTTGGCGCCGTGGGCCGGCATCACCCCCGAGATGGCGCCGGACATCGCGGCCGAGTTGGCGAACATCGGACTGGACTACGTGGTGGTGGTGAGGGGCTCGATCTTCTCGGTGGAGAAGACCCGGCCCGACTTCCACGAGCCGACCGGATTCAACATCGACGTGTGTCGCGCGGTGCGCGCGGCCGTGCCGGCGACCACCGCGGTGTTCCTGCAGGGATCCGTCGTCGACGTCGGCCAGGCCGAGTGGGCGTTGTCCGATGGCGTGTGCGACGGCGTCGAGATGACGCGAGCGCAGATCGCCGACCCCGACCTGGGCGCCAAGGTGGCGCGGGACGAGATCGACTCCATTCGTCCCTGCATCCGTTGCAACCAGACGTGTCAGGTGCGCGACGCCCGCAACCCCATCGTCACGTGCGTGGGCGAACCCACGAGCGGGCACGAGTGGAGCGACCCGGATTGGTGCGCACCCGCGCCGGCGTCGAAAAGCGTTCTGGTGATCGGTGCCGGCATGGCCGGTCTGGAGGCGGCGCGAGTGGCGGCTACGCGCGGTCATCGCGTGACCGTTCGCGAAGCACGAGATCGAGTCGGCGGCATGGCCGCCGTCGCCGGACCGGGTGCCGCACTGGTGGACTGGCTCACGCGGCAGGTGCTCTCTCTTGGGGTGACGGTCGAGACGTCCACCGACGGCACCAACCGCGCCGGATTCGACGCCGTGATCCAGGCCACCGGATCCACGCGCGGAAAGCCCGAGCACACCGTGGATGCCGACGCGGACGTGCTCGACATCGCCGACGTTCGACGCGGAACCCGACACCTACCCGCCGACGGTCCGATCGTGATTCTCGACCCCATCGGTGGACCCATAGGTGTGGCCCTCGCCGAGGAACTCGGTGCACGGGCCATTCTGGTCACTCCCGACAACATCGCCGGCAACGAGTTGTCGCGCACCGGCGACCTGGCCCCGGCCAACGTGCGTCTGGCCCAACGCGGCGCTCACGTGCAACGACGGTCGGTGGTGCGTTCGATCTCGCGACGAGGCGACGGTTTCGTCGTGCGGGTGCAGGATCGCTTCAGCGGGGTGATCACCGAGCTCGACGCCGTCGCGGTGGTCGACGCCGGATTCCGGCTGCCGACCGAGCCCATCGACGGCGCCGTTCAGGTGGGTGACTGCGTCGCTCCGCGCACCATCCTCGAGGCCGTCCTCGAGGGTCGTCGCGCCGCCGCAATCATGTGAACACGGTGTGGGTGCTCGGGGTCGTGGCGGTGTCGCCCGCCACGACCCCGTAGCTCATGGTCGGTCGCCCGACTCGATCTGATCCTCCTCGTCGTCATCGCGACGACGAGCCACCAACAACCACCATCCGGCGGCCGCGAGAAGTACCGCCACGACCAGGCCGCCAGCGACGTACAGAACGCCCCGAACCACGTCGGAGAGCCCACCGGACGACGACGAATCCTCGTCCGGCGACCCGTCATTTGGTCCGGCATCGTCCGGCTCGACATCGCTCGGCGCCCACACACCCGTGATCTCGAATTCCCGTTGCGTCTCGACCTCGATTCCGTAGGCGTCGACGGCTTCGATGACCACTCGGTACGAACCCGGGGACAGATCGGACGGGAGGATCGCCACGGACTCGACGATGCCGTCGGGGCCGACGGTCTCTCGACCGAGCTCGACGACGACCGAGCCGTCGGCGGATTCGAGCCGCACGTGCGCCACCGTCCCCGGACGAAGATCACGGCCGGACCACGCGAAGCTCACGGTGGTTGGTTGACCACGACCATCGAACACCAGATCAGTCGAGAGTCTCGTGTCCGCTGGCACGCGAACTTGCTCGATCACCGTCGCCGTCCCGGGTGTCGAACCCTCGAACGGCGTGATTCGGTAGTCGTAGGTTTCGCCCAGCACCGCCGTGGAGTCGCGGAACGGACTCGTCCCCGTGATGCCGACGACTTCCCACGTTCCGTCGGAACGCTTGCGCTCGATCAGATACGACGACGGTGCCGGCCCCGAGCTGGGTCGATCCCAGCGCAGCTCGAGACCCCCGTCGACTGAACGTCCGAACGTGGGTCGAGTGATCATCTCGGGACCGACCGGTGTCACCGAGTCGATCGGGTTCCACGTCGCGGTGACGTCGAACGCTGTCGTCGTTTCCACCGGTTGGCCGTACACGTCGAGCGCCGACAGGCGAATCACGTATCGACCCGGAGCCAGATCACGCGGGACTCTCCCGGCGAACGACAGCCGTCCGCCGGATGACACCGACGGACCTCCGAGTGAGGCGACAACGCTCCCGTCGGGCCGTTCCAACACGATCGTCGTGCGCGAACGCGGACTCAGATCCTGGGCCGACACGGTGAACCGTGTGCTCGTCGGTTCACCCGTAGCTCCAATCCGAAGCCCGATCGCGGGATTCGGATTCGCCGGCACACGAGCATTCGCCACCAGTGCAGATTCACCGGCGAGGAATCCGCTGTACGGCGTGATGCGATACGTGTACGTGACCCCGAGCACCGCTCTGGTGTCGACCACGGGCGACGTCGCGCTCAGAGCGACGAACTCCCACGACCCATCGGGTCGCTGGCGCTCGACGAGGTACGCGGTGACCGGAGCTCCGGATTGTGGCATCGACCAGACGATCTGCAGACCGTTCGACACCGGCAAGTATCGCTGGTCGACGACGGCCGACGGCGTGGTGGGCGGAAGAACCGGACGCTCCGGGGTGAGAGTGGTGGCTTGCCAATCACTCTCACCGATCACGGTGTAGGCCTGCACCCGGAACTGGTACGCGAGACCGAACGTGAGACCGTCGACGGTCAGGGTCGTCGCAGTCGCCAATCCACTGTCGCCCATTGGAGCGTCCTGGCGAACCACTCGTGTGGTGTCGAAGGAATCATCGACGCCGGCCACGGACAGTCCCGCGAACGGGTCGGTGGAGAACACGTCGGGTCCGATGCGGACGGTCGAACCCCACGTGAGGCCGCCATCGGTGGACGTTTGGATGCGATATCCGGCGACGGTGGCTCCACCGTCATCGGTGGGCGGAACCCATGCGAGCGAGGCCGTGGCGGTCGGCGACGTCGGCGTGGCGTTCACCGAAGTAGCCACCACCGACGTCGGAGCACGCGGAGGGGCGACCGGTGCCGCGGTCACCCACGTGCTCGCCGCGCCGACACCCGCCACGTTGCGAGCCCCGACGCGGAACACGTAGGCGACACCATTCGACAATCCGGAAACGACCGTCACGGTCGTCGGCGCGTTCACCACACCGACACTTCGCCAGGTCACACCACCGTTGGCGGACGCCTCGACCACGTAGTCGATGATCGGCGCACCGCCGTTGTTGGACGGGGCCGACCACGTCAGCGTCATCTGTCGATCACCAGCCACGGGCGTCAGGGCCGTCGGTGCCGCGGGGGCGGCGGCGGGCGCGGCACTCACCGCGTTGGAGGCCGATCCCGTCCCCGCACCGCTGATGGCCTTCACGCGCACCGCGTACGACTGACCGTTCGTCAGCCCGGGAATCGTCACCGACGTCGCCGTCGTCGACAACCGTGCCACCCAGTTCGTCGAGTCGACACTGGTTTCGACGATGTACGACGTCACCACCGATCCACCATTGCTCGCCGGAGCACTCCAGCTGACGGTGAGCGCCGAATCGGACACCTGAAGCACGACCGAAAGCGGTTGCGTCGGAACCGTGGCCGGGGTCACGTTCGCGGGAACCGAACTCGGACCGTCCCCACTGGCGTTGGTGGCCAGCACCCGGAAGGCGTACTCGGTTCCATTCGTCAATCCCGTCGCCGTGTACGAGGTCGACACCGTGGTGTCGATACGAGTCCAGATCCCGCTCGACACGACCATGCGTTCGATCGCGTAGGAGTCGACCGGCGAACCACCATCGCTCGCCGGAGTGCTCCAGGACAGAACGACCTGACCATTCCCCGATGTCGCCGTCAGATTCGACGGTGCGGCGGGAACGGCCCGCGAAGTGACGCTCACCGTGGACGGGGTTCCCCGCCCTCCGGCACCGATCGGCACCACGCGAATCACGGCCGCGATTCCGTTCGACAGACCCGTGACAATGGAGTTGGTACCGGTCACCGTGCGTTCAGCACCGAAGGTGGTTCCACCATCGGTGGACACGGACACGCCGTACGACGAAACGGGAGCGCCACCGGTGTTGCTCGGCACGCTCCACGACACCACGGCCTGACCGTCGCCGGGCGTCGCCGCCAGACCGACGACCGCTCCCGAGACGGAGAACGGGGTCGCCAACGCCGGACGGGTCGCCGAGCCGGTTCCACCGGCGTTCACCGCACTCACGCGGAAGGCGTAAGCGACACCATTGGTGAGACCCGACACCGTGTGCAACGACGATGACGTCGTTGTCTCATACGTCCAGGTGGTGCCACCATCGGTCGACGATTCGACGATGTACGACGTGACGGGTGCTCCGCCGTTGCTCGAAGGGGCCGACCACGAGAGGGTCACCTGTCCGTTGTCGGGAGTGGCCACGAGATTCGTCGGCGACGACGCGGGAGTGCGCGGGGTCGCCGTCGCGGGAGCACCGAAGGCCCCGGCGCCTGCACCATTGACGGCACTCACGCGGAACGACACCGGGGTGCCGTTCGTCAGACCGGTCACCAGATACGCCGTGACGGCCGATCCGGTGCCCGACGAAATGTTCGTCCAGGTCGATCCATCGAAGGATTGCGAGACCACGTACCCACTGATCGGTGTCCCACCGGTGGCCGAGGGGGCGTTCCACGAGAGCGCCACTTGTCCGTTGCCGGGAGTCGCCACCAGATTGGTCACGATGCCCGCCACGGCGCCGATGCTCGGTGTCGCGGCCACACTCGTCGTGTACGCGCCGATTCCCGCCGCGTTGGACGCGGCCACGCGCACGTTCACGAGCACACCATTCGTCAATCCGCTGATCACCGCCGTGGTGGCCGGCGAACCCGAACCGACCGTGCTCCAGTTGGTGCCGTCGAGTGACGTCTGCACCGTGTAGGACACCACCGGTAGCCCACCACTGTTCGCGGGCGCGGCCCAACTCAACGACAGCAGTCCGTTACCCGACACGATGCCGAGACCTTGCGGAGCGTTGGGGGTTCCCGCCGGTGTCACTGTGACCATCGACGAGGGAGTCCCCACGCCGGCCACGTTCACGGCCGACACCCGAACGAGATACGTGATGCCGTTGGTCAAACCGCTCATGAGGTACGGCGACGTCGCCGATGTCGACACCGTCGACCACGTCACGCCACCGTCACTCGACGATTCGATCTCGTAACCGCTCACCGGCGCACCGCTGGTGGTGGCGGGTGCGGTCCACGTCACGGTCGCCGTGGTGTTGCCACCCACGACCGACAGAGAGCGTGGCGCCGACGGTGGTGCCGACGGAGTGAACACGGCACTGGCCGCCGAGAGCGTTCCGACGCCGAACGCGGTGATCGCCGCGACCTTCACGATCATCGGAGCCCCGTTGACGAGCCCGGTCACGGTGTGGCCGGTGGCGGCCGACCCGGTGTTGGCCACGAGGACCGAGAAACTGTTGCCACCATCGGTCGAGGCCGCGATGCGATAACCGGTGATCGGCGAACCACCATCGGCGGACGGAGCCGTCCACGTGATGATCGCCGAGTTCGATCCGGTCACGATGTTCAGCGACGTCGGCGCGTTCGCCCCGCCGCGGGGCGTGACCACGACACCGGTCGACGGAACTCCGGCCCCGATCGCGGTCAACGGGACGACCCGCACCACGTACGTCTGGCCGTTGACCAGCGAGTTCAGAACCGCGTTCGTGGACGTCGAGCCGGTGTTGGTCACCAGCGAGGTCCACGTCGACCCGTTCGACGACTGCTCGATGCGGTAGCCGGTGATCGGTGAACCGCCGTCGAACGACGGGGCCACCCAGCTGAGGGTCGCGGTGGTGTCGCCACCAACCACCGACAACGAGGTCGCCGCGGTGGCGGTAGTCGCCGGTGTCGACGACGTCGCGGAACTGGCCACACCACTGGTGGTGCGACTCAGGGCGGTCACTCGGAACGAGTACGTGGTGCCGTTCGAGAGTCCGGTGATCGAAGCGCTGAGCACCGGTGTCCCGGTGTCGGCGATCTGAGTGATCCACGTGTTGCCGTCGGTCGAGGACTCGACGCGGTAACCGGTGATCGTGCGCCCTGCGGAATTCGCCGGTGCGCTCCACGAGAGGGCGACGTTCCGGTCGCCCGCAACGGACACGAGCGAGGACGGCGACGACGGCGTTCCGAGCGGAATCGCCAACGCCTGACTGCTGGACGCTCCGACCGAGGAGCCGGTGAGAACGCTGACGCGGTACGTGTAGGACGAACCGTTGGTCAGCCCGGTGTCGAGGTGGCCGAGCGACGTCGATGCGACATCGACGAGGGTCGAGTACGGCCCACCATCGACGGAGCGTTCGATGCGATAGCCGGTGATCCCCGGCACGAGCGGATCTGTCCATGTCAACGACACACTGGCGTCGCCGGCCACTGCGGTCACCGAATTGGGAGCCGAGGCCAGTGCCGTCGCCGACGATGGCGAACCGGTGGCGCCCACGGCCAACGTCGTGATGGCCGCCACGCGAACGAAGGTGGTGGATCCACCCGTGAGGCCCGACAACAGCGCACGGGTCACGGACGATCCCGTGTCAGCGATCAGCGTGGTCCACGCGAGACCATCGGTCGACGTTTCGATGCGGTATCCCATGACCGGTAGCCCACCCGTGGAGGTCGGTGCGACCCACTCCGCCAGCATCTCGCCGGGGCCGGGGGTCAGAACCAATCCGGTCGGAGCGCTCGGATCATCGAACGGAACACCCGTGGCGACGTCACTCATCGCACCTTGTCCGGCGCTCGTGATGGCGGCGATCTTCACGTATTTGCGTGCACCGTTTACCAGACCCGTGTAGCTGTAGGTGCGATTGGTGGAGTTGGTGTTCGACACCAACGTCGTCCACGTCGAGCCGTCGTTACTGGCGAAAATGCGATAACCGGTTATCGTTCGGCCACCGTTGGTGGCCGGGGTCGACCACGCGAGGTCGAGGCGACCGTTACCCGACGTGACCGTGAGAGTGGTCGGGGCACTCGCGGTCGAGAACGGAGTCGCCGACATCGTGTTGCTGGTCACCGACGAACCCGACGCATTGAGGGCGGACACCCGGAACTGGTGTGACACACCATTGGTCAGACCGCTCACGATGTGGAGCAGTCCGGGGTTGCCGGTCGACGAGGTGATCGTGACCCATCCCGATCCGTCGTTCATCTCGACGCGGTATCCGATGATGGGGGCACCACCGTCTCCAGCCGGGATCGACCACTCGAGCGCCACCGAGGAATCCCCCGCCACCGCGGCCACGAGGCTCGGTTCGGTGGGGACGTTCACCGGAGTTGAGGTGGACGGAACACTCGGGATGCTCTCACCGAGCGAGTTCACGGCGACCACACGCACCGACACCGGAGTGCCGTTCGACAAACCGGTGATCACGGCAGACGTCGACGATCCCGCGACCGTCGTCGCGGTCGACCACACCCCACCGCCGATCGACTGTTCGACGCGGTACAACGCGATCGGAAGGCCGCCATTCGACGACGGCGGGCTCCAAGACACCGACAGCTGACTGTCGCCGGGCACGAGCGTGACTGCGGTTGCCGCGTCCGGAACGGTGGCCGGAGCGACCGTCATCGTGTTCGTCGCGACGCCCGCTCCCACCGCGTTCACTGCGGACACACGGAACTGGTACGACGTTCCGTTGCTCAAACCCGACACGGTGTACGAGGGAGTGGTGATTCCCGTGGCCACCGTCGACCATGAACCATTCAGCAGTCGCTCGACGGTGTACGACAGAATCGGCGAACCACCATTCGACGTCGGAGCCTCCCAGTTCAACGACACCGTGGAATCCGACGTGACCGCCACGGGGACGCGCGGGGTCCCCGGCACTCCGGCGGGAAGACCCGCCACCGGAGCGCCGAACACACTCGCTCCCACCGCGTTCACCGCGTTCACGCGGAACAGATACGCGACACCATTGGTCAAGCCACTGATCGTCGAAGTACGCACGGTCAGATCGTTCTGAACCGGCGTCCAAGTGATGCCGTCGATCGAACGTTCGATTCCGTAGCTCGTGACCGGCGAACCGCCGTCGTTCGAAGGCGCGCTCCAGGCGAGGGTCACCTGTCCGCTTCCACCGACACTCGAAGTCACGGCCGGGGCGCTCGGCACCGAGGCCGGGGTCGATTGAATCGTCGCACTCACCGGACCCACGCCGATCGTGTTGATGGCGCTAACACGGAAGGAGTACGAGGTGCCGTTCACCAATCCACTCACCGCCACCGCCGGGATCACCGAGTTGGAGTTCGACACCACCACGATGAAGTTCGAACCATCGGTCGATTGCTCGACTCGATAACCCACGATCGGGTTGCCACCGTCGTTCGACGGTGCGGCGAAGGTCAGAACGACCGAGCCGTCACTCGCCAACGCCCCCAGAGACGTGGGGGTGCCGGGCAGACCGGCCGGGACGACCGATGCCGGAACCGACGCTGCTCCGACGCCGCTGGCGTTGATGGAGCGCACGCGGAACAGATAGGCGGAGCCGTTGCTCAGACCGGAAACGACACGACTGGTGGAGATCGACGCCGTGTCGGAGACGATCGTGCTCCACGTCGAACCATTGTCGGTGGACTGCTCCACCCGATATCCCGTCACGACGGATCCCCCGTCGTCCACCGGAGCGTTCCACGCGAGGATTGCTCCACCGTTCGATGGCGTGGCGGTGACGTCGGTCGGTCCGCCCGGGGCACGACTCGGGGTGACACCGACGCTCGCCGTCGACGAACCGACACCGGCGGCGTTCGCCCCCGCCACACGGAACGTGTACGTCGTGCCGTTCGTCAGACCCGACACCGTGTAACTGGTGAGTGAGTTGCCGGTGGTGGTCACCGTCGTCCAGGTGGTGCCGTCGGTGGTCGACTCAATCGAGTAACCGATCACCGGAGAGCCATTGTCACCAGCAGTCGTCCACGAGAGAACGACCGCCCCGTCACCGGCGATCGCGTTGACGGTGGCGGGGGCCGTGGGACCGGCGAACGGAATCGCCGTGACGACCGAGCTGGAGGCACCGACTCCGGAGGCGTTCAACGCACTCACTCGGAACGACACCGCCGATCCGTTCGTCAACCCCGACGCGTTGTACGTGGTGGCCGTACTGGCCGTGTCGGCCACCACGGTCGTCCACGTCACTCCGGCGTCGACGGATCTCTCGACGCGGTAGCCGACGATCGCGCTACCACCGTTGGAAAGCGGAGTCGACCATGAGAGAGCCGCGGTGCCGTTTCCGGCCACGATCACCAACGAGCGGGGGGCGGTCGGCCCGGCGAACGGTGTGCCCGACGCCGATGCCGACGCCGATCCCGTTCCCGAACCGTTCACCGCCGCGACACGGAAGTAATAGAGAGTTCCGTTCGCGAGTCCGGACACGACGACCGACGTGGCCGCCGATCCGGTGTTGGAGATCGACGTCGACCAGTTGGTTCCATCGGTGGATCGCTCGATGGAATAGCCGCTCGGCTGAATGGCCCCCGTCGGTGCCGTCCACGACAACACCACGTTTCCGTTACCGGGGACGACGGTCAGATTGGCAGGTTGGCCGGCAACGGCCATCGGAACGGCCGACACGACCGCGCTCGCCGAACCGGAACCGATCGCATTCAACGCGTAGACACGGAACGCATACGACTGACCATCGGTCAGGCCGGTGACGGTGAAGGTCGTCGACGTGGTCGCCGTATTGGCGTTGACCGTCGTCCACGTCGTCCCGCCATCAGCCGACGACTCGATGCGATAGCCGGTGATCGCTCCGCCCCCATTTGACGAAGGCGCGGTCCAGGACAATTGGACCTGGGCCGAGCCACCGGTCGCCGACATCACCCGTGGAGCAGTCGGAGTGCCCGCCGGCGTGGCCGTCGACGCGTTGCTCACTGCTCCGAGACCACTGGTGTTGCGCGCCGAGACGCGGAACGAATAGGTGGTTCCGTTCGTCAGCCCGTTCACGACATGGACCGTCGATGCCGAGCCGGTGTCGACGACGACATCGTTCCACGTGGTGCCATTGATCGACGATTCGATGCGATAGCCGATGATCGACGAGCCGCCATCGGATGTCGGGGCGGACCACAGCAGAACGACTTGGCCGTTGGACGCGATCGCCGACAACGTACCCGACGTTCCGGGAACCCCGAAGGGTACGGCCGTCACGGGACTGGAGGCGATGCCCGAGCCGCTGGCATTCACCGCACTCACCCGGAACGAGTAACTGGTCGCGTTGGTCAA
>WLEG01000035.1 GCA_009704425.1 Actinomycetota bacterium
GTAGCCGGTGACAGCCGCCCCACCGTTGTTCGCCGGAGCCGTCCAACGCAGGGTCACCTGCGAGTCACCACCCGAACCCGCGAGACCGGTCGGGGCACCAGCCGGTCCCCGTGGCACGAAAGACACGTAGTTCGAGTAACTCGACGCCGAACCCCCGGCGGTGACCACTTGCACCCGGAAGATGTACAGGGTTCCGTTGGTGAGTCCGGTCGACGCACCACCGACGGCCGTGGCCGAGGGGTTCGTCATGGCCGATGTCCACGTGGTCCCGTCGGTCGAACGCTCGACGATGTACCCGGTTTGGATGACGTCGGTCGGAGCGGTCCACGTGAGGTTCACCTGCCCATTGCCGGATGTCCCCGACAACAGTACCGAGGACACGACGAGAGGTGTACCCGAGACCGTCGAGCTGAGTTCACCGACACCAGCGGCGTTGATGGCCGCGATCCGGAACGTGTACGGCTGACCGCCCGCGAGATCATCCACCGAGGCGTACGTCGACGACGTGCGAGTGTCCGTGATCGCGGTTCTCCACGTGATGCCCTCGTCTTCGGACACGTCGACCTGGTAGCCGATGATCGGCGTCCCTCCGGTCGAAGATGGTGCGGTCCACGTGAGGATCACCGATCCGCTGCCGGACGTCGCCAACGGAAGCGTCGGAGCCGACGCCTTGGCCGACGGAACGGCGACGACGCCGGCACTCGAGGATCCCTGGCCGGCGAGATTCACCGCACGGACACGGTACAGATACGTCGTTCCGTTCGAGAGCGAAGAATCCACGTGGCTAGTTGTGGTCACTCCCGAGACGAGCGAGGTCCACGAAACTCCACCGTCGGTGGAGCGATCGACCAGATAGTCCACGACAGCACTTCCTCCGTCGGAGACGGGAAGGTTCCACGACAACGACACCACTCCGTCTCCCGCGACCGCGACCACCGCGGTCGGCGCCGAAGGTGTCGTCAGCGGAGTCGCGGCCGCCTCGTTGGATACCGCACCGGCTCCCGCCGCGTTGATGGCACTCACGCGGAACGAATAACTGGTCCCGTTGACGAGTCCGTTGACGACCACGTTGGTGCCCGAGTTGCCGGTGTTGGCGAGGGCGACGATCCACGTCGCACCACCATCGGTGGAACGCTCGACGCGGTACCCGGACACCGGGGACCCATTGGTGTTCAGAGGAGCGACCCACGACAGAAGTGCGGACGTGTTCGCACCCGTGGCCGACAACGACGTGGGGGCATCGGGCAAGGTGTACGCGGACGTGCTGATGGCCGCGGTCGGAGTTCCGACCCCGGCCGCATTCACCGCGAACACTCGGAAGAGAATCGGAGCTCCATTCGTCAATCCGGTCACCGTCGCGGTGCGCAACCCGCCCGTGGTCGACACGGCCGAGGACCAGGTGATTCCACCGTCGAACGACTGATCGACCTTGTAATCGGTGATGGCGACACCACCGTTGGAAACGGGAGCGTTCCACGAGAGGGCCACTTGGCCGTCACCGGGGGCCGGCGTGAGGTTCGTCGGCGCGGACGGTGTCGTGAACGGCGTGACCGCGATGGGAGCCGTGGCCGCGCCCGTGCCACCGGCGGTGATCGCCGAGACGCGGAAGTAATACGTCGTTCCGTTGAGCAACCCGGACTGCACCGACGCGGGAACCGCGGAACCGGTGTTCGCCGTGGCCACCGACCACGTGGAGGAGTCGAGGGAGCGCTCGACGAGGTAGCCGATCACGGGCAGGCCACCGGTGTCCGCCGGGGGCAACCAGGTGAGAACCGCTTGTGCGTTGGCGGCGAGACCGGTGAGGTTGACCGGAGCGGCCGATGGAGAACTCGGGATGGCCGTGGCGATGTTGGACGTCGCACCACTCCCTGCCGAGGTGACCGCACTGACGCGCAAGAGGATGGTCACACCGTTGTCGAGGCCGTTCAACGAGTAGGTCGTCGCCGTCGTGCCGGTGTTGGCGACGGCATCCGTCCACGTGGTGCCGCCATCGACCGTTTGCTCGATGCGGTAACCCGTGATCGGATTACCACCGGTCGAGGACGGAGCGACCCAACTCAGTTGCGCTTGGCCGCTCGAGGCGGCCGCCACAAGGTTCGACGGTGCACTCGCTGCCCCGTAGGGCGTGCCGGTGACGACGTCACTGGTGGCTCCCGGACCCGCCGCGGTGAGCGCGGTCACCCGGAACCCGTACAGCTGGCCGGCGACGAGATTCAGAACGGTGAAGGACGGCGTCGACGAGTACGTGTTGGAGGTCGCCGTGGTGAAGTCTCCGCTGCCACCCTGGCGATACTCCACGCGATAGCCGAGCACCGGATACCCGCCCGTCGTCGCCGGAGGCGTCCACGTCACGTTGACGCTGTTCAGCCGACCAGCAGCAGCCATCGCCGTGGGCGCACCGACCGTCTGCGTGGGTGTGTCGAAGATGACCGCCGGACTGGGGATGCCCGTCGACGTGTTCGACAGAACCGGTGTCACTCGGAAGGCGTACGTGGTGCCGGTCGTCAAACCGGTCACCACGTGCGTCAACAACGTGGTCGTCGCACCGGTGGGGGCACCGGCCGTCGCGGTGGCCGGCGTGAACGTGGCCGTCGACAACCCGCAGTTGATTGAGCAATACTCCACTCGGTAACCGATGACGGTGTCGCCGCTCGTTCGAACCGGGGCCAACCAGTTCAAGGAGACACTGGTGGACGATGCCGTCGAGTTCAACAATTGAACGGCCACCTGGGCGCTGGCGACCGGCGTACCGGCCACGATCACCGCGGGTCCGGTGGTGTTCGAGGCTCCGTACACGGCCCGCACGCGGAACGTGTAGGTGGTGCCGTTGACGAGACCGGTCGCCGTGTAATACGGCGCCGACACGCCGGTCGTGGTCGACGTCGGCGCCCCGGTCACGGCGGTCATCGCCGTGTAGGTACCACTCGACGCCGTGCACGTTCCGGTGCAGCGATCGACCAGGTAGCCCGACACCGCTTGACCGGCGGTCATCGGCATCTGGTCCCAGGTGAGCCCAACTTGGGTGTTGCCGACGACGGCCATCAGTGACGTCACCGTGTTGGCCGGACCTCCCGATGCCGTCGAGGGATCGCTGGAACCGGCCGGGCTGATGGCCACCACGCGATAGACGAACGACGCTCCGGGAGTCATCGCCGAGGTGTTGTCGACGCACGACGTGATCGCCGAACAGGTGACACCGGCGACGGCTCCGCTCACGAACGGTGTCGTCGACGTCGTCGTACCGAGAGTGGTCCACGTGGTGCCGTTGTCGGCGCTTCGCTCGAGGCGATAACCGGTCACGCTCAGACCTCCGGAACTCACCGGGGCCGCCCAACCGAGGGTCACACGCTCGGTGCCTCCGGTCACCGTGAACGACGTCGGCGACGACGGTGCCGCCGAGGTGCCATAGGGGCCCGCGGGGAGACTGGGTGTGCCCTCGCCCATCGTGGTGAGCGCGGTGACGCGGAACGAATAACCCTGTCCGAGCGCGGACGTGACGGCGCTGTTCAACGTGTAGGTGGTCGCCGACGATCCGGTGTCGGCGATGAGCGTCGACCACGTCGCCCCCGTGAACGTGGCGATCGAGGTCGAGGGAACCAGATACTCGATCTTGTAGCCGGTGATCGCGAATCCGCCGGTGTCACTCGGCGCCGTCCACGAGAGATTGAGGTTGTTCCCCGCCGTGACGACGGAGGGGGCGGTCAACCCACGGACCGGGATTCCCGAGGCGGAGTAGTGAGCGGAGATCCGCGCCGACGACAACGCCTTGTCGTAAACGGCCACCTCGCTCAGCGAGCCGGTGAAGAAGCTCCCGTCGGCGGAATAGCCGTTACCGATCACGAGTTCGCCCACGCCGGTGGGGACCGCACCACCGGACGTCGTGACCACCGTGGACGACTGACGGGTGCCGTTGACGAACAGCTCCATGGTTCCGGTCGTCTGGTTGAAGACTCCGACGATGTGTGCCCACACGTTGGCCGTGAGGACTCCCGTTTGGGTGGCGAGCAACCAATGGGTGCTACCGGCGCCTTGCGCCGAGAACATCACCTGCGAGCCCTGCTGGAACAAACCGAAGTTGCGGGTGCCATTGGCGAAGTTGCCCCGCGAGATGATGGTCTGCCAGCGATTGACGCTGGTGGTGCTCGGACGCACCCACGCCTCGAGGGTGAACGATCCGCCGAGACGCATATCGGCGGTCGACAAGGTCGACACCGTGCCCTGGAAACTCACGGGTGAGGTCGGAGCGGTCGTCGGATACGCCGCGGCGTTCGCCGCGGTTCCGGCGAACATCGCCGAACCACTCGTGCCTCCGAACGGCGACGATCCGCCGAAGGTCACTCCGGAGGCTCCGACGGCGACCGCACGGGTGGCCCCCGAGGCATCCGTCGGGGTCGTGCTGGCCGCGTTGTTGAAACGGAACCACAACGTGGGTCCGTCCGTGGTCACGGTCGTGCCGTAGTTGTCGACGTTGGATGGATTTGCACTGACGACCGGATTGTTGCCGGTCGGAGCCGACGCCAAGGTGTACGGAACTCCGATGGCCACCGCGCCCGAACCGGTGCCGTTGGCGTTGACGGCCGAGACACGGAACGTGGTGAGAGTGCCGTTCACCAGTCCCGTGGTTCCCGCGGCCACCACACAGGCGGTGATCGAGGTGCACGTGAATCCACTGGTGGCACCGGTGACGAACGGCGTCGTCGCCGTCGTCGTGCCGAGCACCGTGTACGTGCCGCCCGACGCACAATTGGCGTTGCACACCTCGACTCTGTAGCCGGTGATCGTGGAACCACCGGTGACCGATGGCGCGGTCCATCCCAGGGTCACCGATCCGGTGTTGGCCGCGGTGGCCGAGAACGCGACCGGAACTCCGGGTGCACCACCCGGGGTTTGCGCGGTCACGGAACCGGTGCCGACTCCGGCCACGGTTTGCGGGCGCACTCGGAAGTAGTGGACCGTACCGTTGGTGAGGCCGGTCACGACCAACGACGTGCTGGTCGCGGGAACGGTCGTCGAGACCGTGGTGAAGCCGGTGGTGGCCGTCGCGATGCACGCGGCGGCACTGCTGGTGCAGACGTCGACGATGTAGTTCGTGACGGACGCACCACCGGTGACGGATGGTGCCGTCCAGTTGACGGTCACCGATGCATCGGCGGCCACCGCCGAGATCGTGGCCACCGCCGACGACGTGGTGAGAGGTCGGGCCGTGACGGTGGCATACGTCCCGAGGCCCGCCGTGTTCGTGTTGGCGGCGATTCGATAGGTGTACGTGGTGCCGTTGAGCGCGGTGGAGTCGGTGTACGTCAACGTGGCACTGGTGATGGTGCTGCTCAAGGTGGTCCAGGTGGATCCATCGGTGGAACGCTGCACGGTGTAGGTGTACGACGCCGGCGCGGGCGAACCGAGACTCGACGGCACCGCCCAACGCAGGATCACGGACGCGTTGCCCGCGGTCGCACCGAAGTTGGTGGGAGCCGAGGCGGTGCTCGCGACCGCCGCCTGGGGCACGGACACCGTGACCAGGCTGCCCGACGCGGCCCGCGCGTCAGCGATGGCGGTCGTCGAATTCACGGCGGTGATGGCGGTCACGGCGAAGGTCGACGACACGACACCCGACGTCGGGGACACGGTGATGGAGAGTCCGCCCGAGTAAGCACCCGCCAACAAGCAGAAGGCGGTCGCAGAGGGGCAGGTCGTCGTCGAAACGGTCGTCGAGGAACACGCCGACTGTCCGGCGTTGCACCGTTCGATCGTGTAACCGATGACGGGACTTCCACCATCGGAGGTCGGAGCGAGCCAGGAGAGAGTCGCCACACCGGAGCCATCGATGGTGGCTACCAGATCACGCGGAGCGCGCGGAGCCGTGAGCGGCGTGGCGGTGGTGCTGGAGAAGGCACCGACGCCGACCGAGGTGGTCGCCGCAACGCGGAAGTTGTAGTTGGTGCCCAGAGCCAGGCCGGTGACGTTCACCGTGAGCCCACTCGGACGAGCGACCTCCACCCAGTTCGTTCCATCGGTGGAACGTTGGACCACGTAGTTGGTGACCGGACTGCCGCCGTTGTTCGCCGGAGCGGCCCACGTCAGGGTCACTCCCCCGGCCGCGTCGACGGTCGAGCCGAACGACGTCGGTGCCGAAGCCGTGCTCAACGGAAGAGCGGTGGTGACGGCGCCGACGTTGTTCGCGTTGGACGTGAGCGCGGTCACGCGGAAGTAGTACGAGGTGCCATTGGTCAGACCCGACACGTTGTACGAGGTGACGAGACCGGTGTTCGGGGCCAACGTCGTCCACGTGGAGTTGTTGGTCGACTGCTCGACCCTGTACCCCGTCACCGCGGATCCACCATTCGACGTCGGGGCGGACCAGTCGAGGGTGGCCTGCGTGCTGCCGGCGGTGGCCGACAACGCGGCCGGTGCCAGTGCCACGCCGAACGGAATCACGTCGGTGGTCGAATCGACACCGTAACCGAGGGCGTTCTGAGCACTCACCCGGTAGGTGTACTTCACGCCGTTCACCAGCGAGGTGTCCACCCAGTTGGTGGTGTTCACGGAGTTCACGAGCAACGACCAATTGACGCCGTTGTCGGACGAACGTTCGACCTTGTATCCGGTGAGGGTGTACCCGCCGTTGTCGGCGGGTGCCGACCAGGTGACGGTGGCCCGTCCGTCACCGGGAACCGCGTCGAGCAACGTGGGAGCCGAGGCCGTGCCACCGGGCGTGGCGTTCGTGGCGTACACGTTGGTCGACGTGCCCACACCGAAGTTGGTGATGGCGGCCACCGTGTAGAAGTAGTTGGTGCCGTTGGTCAGACCGCTGACCGTGTGGGTCGTTCCCGTGGAATTCGTCGAGGGAACGATGGTGGTGTACTGAGCCGTGGAGCTGCACGCGACCGTGGTGGATGCGGTGCACTGCGAGATCTGGTAGGCCGTCACCGGCGCGCCGCCCGGATCCTGAGGGGACTGCCAAGACAGCGCCACCGAGCCGTTACCGCGAACCGCGGAAAAGGCAGTCGGTGCTGTTGCCGCTGTCATCGGCGTTGTGGATGCGGCGGCACTCACAACGCCCAGGCCCCCTGGACTGGCGGCCGGACCCCCGTTCACGTACGCCGTCACCCTGAAGTAGTAGAGCACCCCGTTGGTGAGATTGGTGATCGTGCTGCTCGTCGCCGAAGTGTACGAATCGATGGTCCACGACGTGCCGTTGACGCTGCGTTCGATCTGGTACCCGGTCAAGGTGAAACCACTGGTGTTGGTGGGGGCGGTCCAGGACAGGGTCGCCTGTCGGTTCCCGCGCACCGCCAACACGTTGGTCGGCGCCGCGACTTGAGCGAACGGCGTCGCGTACACCGGACTCGAGGTCGAGTCACCGATCGCGTTCACCGCCCGAACTTCCCAGAAGTAACTGGTGCCGTTCACGAGACCGGTCGTTCCATTGGTGTCCGTGAAGGTGAACGTGTTCGCCGCCACCGTCGTCAGCAACACTCCGTTTCTGAACACCTTGTAACCGGTGATCGCGTTTCCACCATCGTTCGCCGGTAGCGACCAGGAAACCGTGGCACGCCTGTCGCCTCCCTGAACGGACACGCCCAGCGGCGACAGCGGCACGGTGGCCGGAGTCACCGAGCCGAACGTGCCCCATGCACCCTGACCCGCCGACGTGATCGCGGCCATGCGGAAGGTGTACGGAGTTCCGTTCGTCAGACCTCGAACCGCGTACGTCGTCCCCGAGGCATCCAGGGTCAGCGTGGTCCAATTCGTGCCGTCGATCGAGTACTCCATCCGGTAGGAGATGATCGAGTAGCCACCGTTGCTCGTCGGCGCCGCCCAGGTGAGGGTGACGCGTCCGTCGCCTCGCACGGCCGAGGTGGTTCGAACTTCCGTGGGTACCGACATCGGAGTCGCGTTCACGACGGTCGCGGTAGCCGCTCCCGATCCGTTCGCCGGAGTGATGCGAACGAGGTACGACGCACCCGCGGTGAGCACGCCGGTGGCCGAGCCCTGATTGGTGATGGTGACGGACGTGACGGAACCACCGACGCTCGTGGCGGTGGCCGACATGTTCGCCGTCGTGGACTGACCGGACCACGTGCCCCATGCCGACGTGTAAACACCCGTGCTCGCCGGAGCGATCTCGACCTTGTAACCCGTGGGCAACGGGGTCGACGGCGTGCGCCACGTGACGGTGACGGCCGAGGCCGTCGTGGTGACCGTGGCCCCACCGATCATGTTCGGCACCGTGGTCGTGGTGGGCCACGCCGGCGCGACGATCGACGTGATCGACGAAGCGCCCGAGCCCTCCGCCGTGAGCGGCGTGACGCGGAACGCGTACACCGAGCCGGGCACGAGCCCGGTGACCACCGTGGACAACAACGGCACGCCCACGGAACTGCTGCCGAGGTTCGGCGAGATGGTGGTCCAGGTGGCCCCATCGTTGTCGCTCTGTTCGAGCATGTATCCGTAGATCGTCTGACCACCGTTGGACACCGGTGCCGCCCAGTTGAGCGTCACCTGACCACTGGCGGTCGGCACTCCGTAGTTCGCCGTGGTCGCGACCGAGGCCGTGAGGCTTTGCGGTGCACTGGGGACCGATGCCGGCGTCGCCAACACCATGGCACCGTGGATACTGCACGACGAGGCCGACGTGTCCGCCAGCGTCTCGTCACACGCTCCCGTGACGGCGCTCACGCGCGCTTGATACTGCGTTCCATTCGTCAAGCCGGAGAAGGTGTACGACGTCGACGACGGGGCACCCGAGTTGCGCACGTACGTCGTCCAGGTGCAACTGGAGTAGGTGCACAGATCGAGTTGGTAACCCGTGACCGGGAGTCCACCGGAGCTGCTCGGTGCACTCCACGAGACGGTCACGAAACCATCACCCGAGATCGCCCGAACCAACGAGGGTGCGGCCGACGGGCCGAACGGCATGGCCGAGAGAACGGACGGGGTGCCGTCACCCTGGGTCGTGACCGGCGTGATGCGGAATCGATACGTGTTGCCGTTCACCAGGCCGCGCACGTCCATCGACGTGGTAGTGGTGACGCCGACGGGGAACCACAGCGAGCCGACGAAGTTCTGCTCGACGCGATAACCGGTGATCGTGCCCCCGCCGAGGTCGGTGGGGGCTCCCCACGTCAAGGCCACGGTGGTCGAAGCGGCCACTGCACGCGGCGAGGCGACCGCGGACGCCGTCGCCAGCAACGGCGTGCCGACATAGGCCCACTCGGAGGTCAACGATCCGTTGGTGGACGGTGCGGTGATCAACGCCCTCACACGCCACTGCAGGTTGGGGTAGTAGGTGTTGGCCGGTGCGCTCCATTGAAGCGACGTCGCGGTGAACCCCACCCCCGAGCCCGGCCACGTCTGCCACGCCGATCCGAGGTTGTACTCGATGGCGTAACCGAGCACTCCCATGCCACTGGTCACCTCCGGCGCCTCCCATGTCACCGTGACCCGATTGCCGACCGAGGTGATCGACGGATTGCGCGGGGTCGTCGGCGTGGCGGTCCATGACGAGGTGACAGAACTCCATGCTCCGACTCCGTATTCGTTCGCGGCACGGACTCGCAACATCACCGACACGCCCGACGGGATTCCCGAGATGTACTGGAACGTGTTGCGGGTGCGACCGAGCGAAATCCACGTCGCGCCACCGTCGAGGCTCTGCTCGACGTCGTAGCCCGAGATGGCGCCGTTCCCGAGATTCGTCGGTGCGGTCCAATCGAAATAGATCATGGTGTTGGCGGCACCGAGGCCACCGGGTGAGTTGACGGTCGCCTTGAGCCCGTTCACCGACGAGGGGAGACCCCACCACGTGGCCTGGATGGCCGAGGCATTGGGGAACCATGTGGCGGAACCGCCGGCCGCACCGGACCAGATACCCAATGCCGTCACGGGTATGACGCGATACGCCTCGGCGTCATTCACGTTGAAGGTGAACGACGTGGCATCGGGCCCGACGAAGGCGATCGTGCTGAACTGGTCGTTGGCGGCTCGGTAAGCGTTCGAGAGATAGCTGGTCCAGTAGTTGCTGTTCGTCGGATCGCAGTAGATACCGCCCGACCAACAACGAGAGATCATGTAGCCGAGCAGCGGCCATCCACCCGTGTCGGTCGGACGGGTCCAGTTGAGCGTGACCAACCGGTCGTTGATGGTGGCCGTCAGCGACGGCAGACGAGAGCTGTAGCGCGCGGGAACGACCGAGATGGTGCTCGATCCTCCGTCGGACAGTTGACCGAGAGTGACCACCCGGAACCAATAGGTAGTTCCGTTCGTGAGTCCCGTCGCCGTGTACGTGAGAACCTTGCCCACGTTGCTCGCGATGGTCGTGAATGAGGTGCCGTCCGTGGAGCGTTCGATGCGGTATCCGATGTAGTCGGTGGCCTCGTCGTCGAACTGTGGCCTTTCCCATGTGAGAACCGCGGTGGTGTTCCCCGGAGCAGCCGACAACCATGCGACGGCGCGACCCGGCAGCACCGGGGTGACGGAAACCACCGTCGTCGACCCGGAAGAACCCGCCGAGACGTCCGTCAGAGCCGAGACACGGAACCAATGCTGAGTTCCGTTCTGCAGGCCGTTCACCGTGAACGTGGTTCCGGCCGATCCGGTATTCGGCGTGAGGACCGAGTAGCCGGTGGTGGAACTGGTGGTCGACTGTTCGATGCGGTAACCGATGACCGAGCCGCCACCGGTGTCCGCGGGCGCGGACCAGGACAGCGTCGACGAAGCGTTCCCGGTCGTGGCGTTCAAGCCGGTCGGGGCACTCGGCAAACCGACAGGTTCGAAGAACACCGACGACGGGGTTCCGAACGATGACGCTCCACCAACCACGTACACCGGTGTCAACCTCACCTCGTAGTTGACGCCGTTCGACAATCCGGCCAAGCGATACGACGTCACCGGTCCGGAGTCCGAGGTGGCCACGGTCCACGAAGTGGAGCCGACCACTCGATACTCCAACCTGTACGACGAAGGCGCGAAAGCCGTGCTGGCGGCCCAGGCCAGGTCAACGAATCCGTTGCCCACGACCGTCGAGAATCGAACTCCTCCCGGGTTGGCGCCACCCACCACGATGGCGGCCGTGGCCGACTCGCCGTTGCCCGCCGCGGTCACCGCCGACACCCGAATCTGCAGAGTCGACCCGGCGTCGTTTCCGTCGAGGACGAACGACGTCTCCGTGTTGCCCGTGTTCGGAGTGACGACGAACCATGTGCTGGAGAGGAACCGCTCGACGCGATAACCCACGATCGCCGATCCGCCGGTGAACGCGGGTGCGGACCACGTGGCTCGAACGGCACTCGAGTTGTCGACCCGTGCGAGCGACAGATTGGACGGAGGATCAGCCGACACGAGTGACGTCACCGACGTCGACGCGTACTCCCCGACGATTCCGGTGAATCCAACCGCTGCCACCCGGAACCAATGACGGGTGCCGGGGATCAAACCGTTCACCGTGTGGGTGGTGGTCGTGCGCCAACCCGTGTTGGCCGTCACGGTCGTCCAGTTCGTTCCATCGGTGGACTGCTCGATGCGATAACCGTTGATGTGGTCGCCACCGCTCCAGTCCGGGACCGTCCACGACAGCGTCGCCGACGTCGA
>WLEG01000036.1 GCA_009704425.1 Actinomycetota bacterium
CCTGCCGAGCGCATGGCCGTCGCGTTCGGTCGCGTGCTTCGTGGTGCCGGCATCGCCACCCCCATCGGCAACGTGATCACCTTCACCGAGTCCATCGCGCGACTCGGCGTGGATCGACGCGACGACGTCTACTGGGCCGGTCGGGCCACGCTCGTTCGCCGCCCCGAGGACATCGCATTGTTCGATCGGGCGTTCGAGGTGTTCTGGAGTCAACGACGCTCGGCGATGAACGACGTGGAAGCCGAGACTTTCCACTTGACGATCAACGTCGATGCCGACGAGGGATCGATGGACGACGGCCGGGCGAACGCCGCCGACGATGACGACGACGGTTCGATCACGTTGCGCTTCTCCACCATCGAAACCCTGCGCACCAAGGACTTCGCCGCGTACTCCCCCGAGGAACTCCACCTGGCCCAGGAGATGATGTCGAGGCTCCGACTGGTCGGCACCCCGCGCTCCTCGTTCCGCATGACACCCGGTTCACGTCGTGGTCGGCCCGATCTGCGACGCACGGTTCGCTCCAGCCTGCGCACCGCCGGCGAACCCATCACCCGACACCATTTGGAGAACGACCGACGTCTGCGCCGTCTCGTTCTGCTGCTCGACGTGTCGGGATCGATGGAGCCGTACGCCCGGGCGCTGTTGCGCTTCGTGCAAGCGGCGGTGGCCGGTCGCCAGAAGGTGGAGGCGTTCGCCATCGGCACCCGCCTCACCCGCGTCACCCGCGAGCTGGGTGCCCGCGACCCCGACAAGGCATTGCGTCTGGCGTCGCATCGCGTGCAGGACTGGAGCGGGGGCACACGTCTGGGCGAATGTCTGCGCCACTTCAACGACGAGTGGGGTGTTCGGGGCATGGCGCGCGGGGCGATCGTGGTGGTGCTCAGCGACGGTTGGGATCGGGGCGACCCCGAGGTGTTGGCCGAACAGATGCGCCGTCTGCAGCGGGTCAGCTTCCGCACGATCTGGGTGAACCCCCTGAAGGTGACCCCGGGCTACGCGCCATTGGCCCGGGGCATGGCCGCGGCCATGCCCTACATCGATCGTTTCGTCGAGGGACATTCCGTCGACGCGATGGAACGACTCGCCCACGAGATCGGGACGTGAGAGGTGCCGCCGACGGGCGGTTCACGGCAGAATGAGCGACATGCGCGAGATCCTCGACGACATCGACCGTTGGCGGTCCGCGGGCAAGAAGGTGGCCGTCGCGCGCGTCATCAACATCGAGGGATCCGGACCCCGTGATCCCGGAGCGGCCATGGCGGTCAACGAGGACGGCGAGGTCGCCGGCTCGGTCAGTGGTGGCTGTGTCGAGGGTGCCGTCGTCAGCGAGGCGCTCGGAATCATCCACGACGGTGGTCCCGGCAAGATGGTGTCCTTCGGCTACTCCGATGACGAGGCCTTCGCCGTGGGACTCACCTGTGGTGGCATCATCCGGCTCTACATCGAACGACTCGACTGGTAGCCGTGTCTCTGTACGAGCAGTTCCGCGCGCACGTTCGGGCGCAGACGCCGGTGGCCCTGGCCACCATCGTCGAGGGTCCCGGCGTGGGCGCGAAGTTGATGGTCACGCGAATCGACGGCGACGAGGTGGTGTCCGGATCGCTCGGTCATCCGGACCTCGATCGCGTGGTGGCCCGCGACACCGCCGGCGAACTGGAGGCCGGTCGCACCGGCGTGCGCCACTACGGACCCGAGGGGCAGGCCACCCCCGAGGATCTGGTGGACACACCGACCGTCGTGGTGTTCATCGAGAGTTTCTCGCCACCGCCGCAGATGTGGGTCTTCGGCGCGGTGGACTTCACCGCGGCTCTGGGTCGCGTGGCCAAGGTTCTCGGGTACCGCGTGACCGTGTGCGACGCCCGCGAGATCTTCGCCACCAAGCGACGCTTCCCCATGGCCGACGAGGTGATGGTCACGTGGCCCACTCCGATGTTCGAGTCTCGGGGCCACACGCTCGGACCCCGCGACGCCGTGTGCATCCTCACGCACGATCCGAAGTTCGACGTGCCCGCCGTCCAGGGGGCCCTCGCCACCAACGTGGGCTACATCGGCGTCATGGGCAGTCGCAAGACCCACACCAAGCGTCTGGAACGACTCGCCGAGGTCGGTGTGTCGTCACCCGAGCAGTTGTCACGGTTGATGTCGCCCATCGGGCTCGACCTCGGTGGTCGCACCCCCGAGGAAACCGCCATCGCCATCTGCGCCGAGATCATCGCCCGTCGCACCGGCCACACGGCCAGCAGCCTGAAGACGACCAGCGGCTCCATTCACTCGTGACCCGCTGACGCGATCGCCGCGCGTCAGACGTCGAGCACGACCAGATCGTGGTTCGCGTGGTTCATGGGGTCGGGACCGTCCGTGGTGGCCACCACGATGTCCTCCAATCGCATCCCCCACTTGCCGGCGACGTAGATGCCCGGCTCCACGCTGAACGCGTGACCGGCCTCGAGCGGCAACGTGTTGCCGCTCACCATGTACGGATCCTCGTGCGCGTCCATTCCGATGCCGTGACCCGTGCGATGGATGAAGTACTCGCCGAATCCGGCCCCGTCGATGACCGCCCGCGCGGCCCGATCCACGTCCTCGCACGGCGTGCCCACGGTGGCGGCGCGAACACCGGCGGCCTCGGCCTCCTTCAACACCGCGTACGCCTCGGCGATGTCACCGGGCACGGGACCGAGATGAACGCAACGCGTGATGTCGCTGCAGTAGCCGTTCATGGTGCCGCCGAAATCGCACAGCACGATCTCACCCCGTCTGATCACGCGCGATCCGGGATGATGATGAGGACTGGCGGCGTTCTCGCCGGCGGCGACGATGGCGAAGTTCACGACGTCGTGGCCCTCGGCCAACAATCGCGCCGAGATGTCGGCCGACACCTGGGCTTCGGTGCGACCGACCAGGTCGATCTCTCCGCCGTGCAGTTGCGCCGCCACCCGATCGGCCGCGGCGCCGGCGGCTTTCAACGCCGCGATCTCGGCGGCGTCCTTGCGCATGCGGATGGGACCCAACACCTCGACCGCGCGCCGATACGTGGACCCGGGCAACAACGGCATCAGGTCCACCAGGAAACGCGCCCACATGGTGTCGCCGATCGCCACCGTCCGAGCCGACGACGACGCCATCACGAGCGAGGCCGTGAGGGCCACCGGATCCTCGGTCTCGCCCCACGGGGCCATGTCGAAGACGCCGGGCAGGTGATTCACACGCGGTGCCTCCAGGCGCGGCACCACCAACGTGGCGTCACCGTCGACCGGTAGCACCAACATCGTGAGTCGCTCGAGGGGCATGGCGTGGTAGCCGGTGAGATACGGCATGTCGAGGCCCACCGACAACAACGTGACGTCGATTCCCTGTTCGCGCATGGCGCGTCGGGTGCGTTCGATGCGATCGGCGAACACGGCAGCATCGGCGCCCGGCGCGGAGACGATGGAATGACCACTCACGCTCGTCAACCTACTGGCAGTCGCCGATTCAGTTGCGATTGGTGCCGGGTCCGGTGGCCACGATCGAACCCAGTCGGCCGGCCTCGTAGTCCTCGAACGCCCGGATGATCTCCTCGCGGGTGTTCATGACGAACGGTCCGTACCGCGCGATCGGTTCGTTCAACGGCTCTCCACCGAGGAGCAGCACCTCGCACTCCCGTTCCCCGGCGGTCACCGTCACCGATCCCGATTCACGATCGCACACCACCATGTGTCCCTCGTCGGCCTCGACGCCGTTCACGACCACACCGTTCACGAAGGGGTGCACGAGCGCCGTGTGACCATCGGCCACGTGCCAGTCGACGGATTCTCCGGCGCGCAAGGACACGTGCGCGAACGTCACCGGGCTGGTGGTGTCCACGATGCCCACCAGTCCGTCCACCTCTCCGGCGATCACCCGCAAGGTTCCGCCGCCATCCAGTTCTCGCGACGGGATGTCGTACGCCTCGTATCCCTGATACCGCGGCGGGATCATCTTGCTGGCGGCGCGCAGGTTCACCCACAACTGGAACCCGTGCATGCGCCCGCCGAGACGCATCATCCGGTTCGTCGGAAGTTCGCTGTGCACGATGCCGGCACCGGCGGTCATCCACTGAACTGCCCCCGGCGTGATGACGCCGAACCCTCCGTTGGAGTCCCGGTGTTCGATCTCGCCGGCCAACAGGTACGTGACGGTCTCGAAACCACGATGCGGATGATCGGGCGCACCCACCGCCTTGCCGGGCGAGTACTCCACCGGGCCCATCTCGTCGAGCAACAAGAAGGGATCGATCGCGGAGATCTCGCCGGCGGGAAACGGTCGGCGAACGATGAATCCGCCACCCTCGGCCTGGCGCTGGGCGGGAACGAGACCGAGAACCCGGCGCCGACTCAACGCTTGACCACCAACGACACCGGCACCGTCGTCTCGGCGGCCTGCTTGGCGTGGTAACTGGAGCGCGTGAGCGGACTGGATTCGACGTGCCCGATGCCCAATCCCTCACCGAGATCCTTCCATCGGGCGAACTCGTCGGGATGGATCCAACGGGCCACCGGCAGATGGTGCGACGTGGGTCGCAGGTACTGACCGATCGTCACGATGTCGACGCCGATGCCGGCCAGGTCGGCCAGACATCCGTCGACCTCGTCGACGGTCTCGCCCATACCCAGGACCAAACCGGACTTCACCACGAGTCCGGCCGACTTCGCCCGCGCCAACACGCCGAGACTGCGCGCGTAACCGGCCGATGGTCGCACCGCGCGCTGCAGTCGAGCAACGGTCTCGATGTTGTGGTTGAACACGTCCGGGCGCGCGGCGACCAGGAGGTCGATCGACGACGGGTCACCTTTTGCGTCGGAGACCAACGTTTCCACCTTGGTGTGTGGATTGCGCTCGCGGATGACCCGCACGCACTCGGCGACGTGCGCGAAACCACCATCGGACAGATCGTCGCGGGCGACCATCGTGAGCACGGCGTACGAAAGCCCCATGCGCTCGACGGCCTCGGCCACCCGCGCCGGCTCGTCGCTCGCGGGCGGCTCCGGTTTGCGGGTGTCCACCAGACAGAAGCCGCACGCGCGGGTGCATCGCTCACCGAGCACCATGAACGTGGCGGTGCCGTCCTTCCAGCATTCCGACAGGTTCGGACAACCGGCTTCCTCGCACACCGTCACCAGATCGAGGTCGGCCAACGTGCGCTTGATGCGCAACACGTCCTCGCCGATGTTCACGCGCGGGCGCAACCATTCGGGTTTGCGATCGGTGATGTCGAGACCGGCATCCACGCCGGCATCGGCCAGACGACCCAACAGCCGAACCGGCTCGCCCGGCCCTTCTCCGCGCGAGAATCGCGACAGATCCTCGGGACGGTGCACCCAGGCCACGTCCTGACGATCGCCCGACCCGTCGCCCCACTTCTCCGTGGCCAATCGCGCAACGATGTCCACCACGGTCCTCATGTCGACGTCGAAACCCTCCTCGCGCAACGAGGTGACCGGGAACTCGCCGATACCGCACGGAACGATGTGCTCGCGCATGTACGTCATGTCGGGATCGATGTTCAACGCGAAACCGTGCATGGTTCGACCGTGCGCCAGGCGCACACCGATCGCACTGATCTTGCGAACCCGATCGGTGCCCACGTCGAGCCACACGCCCGCGTAACCCTCCATGCGGCCCGCACCTCGAACTCCGATCTCGGAGAGCGTGTCGATCACCAATTGCTCGACCTCGCAGACGTGTTGCGAGGCGCCGATCGCGTTGTCAATGTTCAGGATCGGGTAGCCGACCAACTGGCCGGGACCGTGATACGTGATGTCGCCACCGCGCTTGACCGCCACGAAGTCGGCACCGACCGCGGCCGGGTCGCACTTCAGGTTCTTGTCCAGTTCGGCCCGCGGACCGTGGGTGAAGACGTGCGGATGCTCGAGCAACAGCAGATGCGACTCGGAACCGTTCTCGAACAGCGCGGTCTGCAACTCCAGCGCTTCGCGATAAGCGACGCGCCCGATCCAGCGAACGCGCAGCATGGGCTAGATCTCGCTCGACCAGTCGCGGGTCTCGAGGATCTCCTTCACCCGCACCAGGAAGCCCGCGGCGTAGGCGCCGTCGAAGGCCCGGTGGTCCCAGCTCATGGCCAGATGCCCCACCGGGTGGATGGCGATGCTCTCGCCTCCTCCCGGAACCGACACCACGACGGGCTTGCGGACGATGGCGTCGGTGGACAGGATCGCCACCTGCGGCTGGTTGATGATGGCCATCGTCAGCACGCTGCCCGCCGAACCGTTGTTCGAGATGGTGAAGGTGCCACCTTGAATCTCGTCGGGGCTCAGTTTGCGACTCTTGGCCCGCGTGGCCAGATCACTGATCTCGCGAGCGATGGCGCGCAGACGCTTGCCCTCGGCGCTGCGGATGACGGGCACCAGCAGACCTTGGCCGTCGAGGTCGACCGCGATACCCAGGTCGACGTAGCGATGTACCACGAGATCGGTGCCCGAGATGCTGGCGTTCATGTGCGGGAAGTCCACCAACGCGTCGACCACCGCGCGCGAGATGAACGGCAGGTAGGTGAGGCTGAAACCCTCGGCCGACTTGAACTCGTCCTTGGTGCGCGCGCGGGTCTGGTCGACGTTGAAGTAGTCGACCTCGACCACGCTGAACGCGTGGGGGCTGACACCCTTCGACATGACCATGTGCGATCCGGTGAGCTGACGAATCTTGGACAACGCCACCACGTCGTCACGCTCGCCGACGCGCACCACCGGAGCGGCCGTGACCGGAGCGGAGGTGGGCGCTGCAGCGGCGATCGGAGCGGCCACAGCGGGAGCGGGAGCGGGGGACGCGGGCGACGCGGCGGCCAGTTTGTCGATGTGGTCCAGCACGTCCTCGCGCGTGATGCGACCGCCGGGCCCGGTGCCCGTGATGCTGTCGACGTTCACGTTGTGCTCGGCCACCAGTCGTCGCACGACCGGCGAGAGCAGGCGATTGTCGGAACCTTCCGCGACAGTCGCAGCGGGAGCGGGAGCGGGAGCCGGTGCAGGCGCCGGAGCAGGTGCCGGAGCAGGCGCCGCTGCCGGAGCCGGAGCGGGTGCAGGAGCCGGTGCGGAAGGAGCGGGCGCGGGTGCCGGAGCCGATCCCGCGGCACCCACCACGGCGATCACCGCACCCACCGGCACGGTGTCACCTTCGGGCACGCGGATCTCGGTGAGTACACCGGCGATCGGCGAGGGCACCTCGGTGTCCACCTTGTCGGTGGACACCTCGAACAACGGCTCGTCGGCGACCACCGTGTCGCCCACCTTCTTGAACCACCGCGTGATGGTTCCTTCGGTGACCGTTTCGCCGAGTTGCGGGAGCGTTACCTCTGCCATGACCGTGTCGTCCTTCGTTCGTGTTCGTCGTTCGTGTTCGTGCGCGTGGTTCCTACGAGTTCAGGCTACGGCCCGTCATCGACAGGACGGTCTCCCCGAACAGTTCGCTCAAACTCGGGTGCGGTTGCAGGAACTCGGCCACTTCTTCCACCGTGGCCTCCCAGTTCACCGCCAGGTAGCCACCCGACAATTGCTCGGTCACCCACGGCCCCACCATGTGGACCCCCAAGATCTGCCCGGCCGTGCCATCGGCGTTCTTCTTGGCGACGATCTTCACCAGTCCATCGATCTCACCCAGGATCTGGGCGCGGCTGTTGGCACGGAACTGATGCTTGCCCACCACCACGTCGAGACCGGCGGCCTTGGCGGCATCCTCGCCCGGACCGGCCCATGCCACCTCGGGATGGCAGTAGATGGCCCACGGAACACGGTCGTACGCGATGGGCAAGGGATCCTCCCCCAACGAGTGCTTCACGGCCAGGATCGCCTCGGCGTAGGCCACGTGGGCCAACTGCGGGGTGTTGATCAGGTCGCCGATGGCGTAGACGCCGGGTTCGCCGGTACGACACCACGGGTCGACCTCGACGAAACCACGATCGGTCACCACCACGCCGGTGCCCGCGAGGCCCAGGAGGTCGGCGTACGGACGTCGGCCCACCGACACCACCACCGCGTCCACCTCGAGGGCCTCGCCCTCACCGAAGGTCACCACGGTGCCACCCGACGCCGTCGGAGCGTGGCTCTTCACCGCGACACCGGTGCGGATGTCGATGTTCTTCTTCTTGAACGACTTCACCACCACGTTGGCCACGTCGGTGTCGAGACCGGGGAGGATCTTGGGCAGGCCCTCGAGAATGGTGACGCTGGCACCGAGGTCGGCGAAGGTGGACGCGAATTCGCATCCGATGGCGCCTCCGCCGATGACCGCCACGCGCGCCGGCACGTGATCGAGATCGAGCACCTCGTCACTGGTCATGATGGGGCCGCCGCGATCGAAGCCCGGAATGGTGCGCGGCACCGAGCCGGCCGCCAGGATCACGTGCGCACCTTGAACGGTCGCCTTCGACCCGTCGGCCATGGTCACGTCGACGGTGCGATTGGCGCCCAACGATCCGGTGCCGTTGAACACCGTCACCTTGCGGGCCTTGCACATGCCGCCGATGCCCTTCACGAGCCCCTCGACGATCTTGCGCTTGCGCGCCTGGGTGGTGGCGAAGTTCACCGACGGCGACGACGCCTCGATTCCGAACTCCGACGCGTGCGCCACGTGGCGGAACACCGCGGCCGTCTCGAGGAACGCCTTGGCGGGGATGCATCCCCGGTTCAGACAGGTGCCCCCGAGGGCATCGCGCTCGATCAGGGCCACGTTCACTCCGGCCGATGCCGCGTACAGAGCGGCTCCGTATCCACCGGGACCGCCACCGATCACCACCAGGTCAAATTGCTCGGCCGTACGGACCACCTCCGACATCTGTGCGCCCGTGGCGCTGTGCGGTGACAACGGTAGCCGTCAGCCGGGTCGGGTCACGGGGCTCATGACCCATTTCATGTACCGGAACGGGCACGTTCCGGACCGGACGTTTCGGCGTCGGCTCAGGGAGCCCAGCGACGCAGTTCCCCGCCTCGCTGGTACGCCACGTATTGCTCGGCCTCGACCACCGGAAACCGCAGGGTGCAACGCACCGCGGAGCCATCGGCGGGCACCACGGTGGACCCGTCGCAGGCGCCCTCGGCCACCGCCGCCGACGGCTCGCTCAGCTCTCCGTCGCCCAACATGGACCAGCCGTCGAGCACCGTGGCCCCGGCGACCCCCGCCATCTCGATGTCGACCTCCACGCCCGAAGGATCGGCCCGAATCGCGTTCACCACGACCGACATGTCGCCCACCCGTGCCTCGTCGCCCAGACCCAACACCGGCACATCGGCGCGGTCGTTGGCCACCTGGAACAACTTGATACCCCCGGCCAACAGGATCAGCAGGCCACAGCCCACCGACAGCAGCAACAAGGTGCGGGTCTTCACGTACTCGAGGCTACGACCCGACGGGTCGGGAGAACCGTCCTCTGAGTAGCATCGGCGCGTGACTTTCGATCAAGAGTCGGCGCACGACTCGCACGGGTCCGGGGGCTCCACCGCCTCCGACCCCCACCAATCCGGCGACGATCAACACGACGATCATCACGGGGGCCACAAGGCAGGAATGGGTGCCCTCGCACTCGGCGCCCTGGGGATCGTGTACGGCGACATCGGCACCTCGCCGTTGTACGCGTTCCGCGAGGCCTTCGAGCACCAACACCTCGACGCCTCGAACCCCGTGTACGCCTTCGGCGTGGCCTCGCTGGCCTTCTGGGCCCTCGTCATCATCATCTCCATCAAGTACCTCACCTTCGTCATGAAGGCCGACAACCACGGCGAGGGCGGAATCCTCGCCCTCACGGCGATGGTCATGCCCAAGGGCACCCTCAAGGGTCGCGGTCGCGTCGTGGTCGGCCTCGGCGTCTTCGGCACCGCGCTGCTCTACGGCGACGGTCTCATCACGCCCGCCATCTCGGTGTTGAGCGCCGTCGAGGGCGTGAAGGAGGCCACCACCGCCCTGGACGACTTCATCATCCCCATCGCGGTGGTCATCCTCGCGGTGTTGTTCCTCGTGCAGAAGCGCGGAACCGCCGGCATCGGACGCGTCTTCGGTCCGGTGATGATGGTGTGGTTCACCGTGCTCGGACTGCTCGGACTCGGCCAGCTTCTCGAGGACGCCAGCGTCCTGAAGGCCGTCAACCCGATCTACGCGATCGACTTCTTCGCCGAGTCGCCCATGAAGTCGTTCCTCACCCTCGGTTCCATCTTCCTGGTGGTCACCGGTGGCGAGGCGCTGTACGCCGACATGGGTCACTTCGGACGCCGACCCATCCTGTGGAGTTGGTACGGACTCGTGCTCCCCGGACTTCTGCTCAACTACTTCGGACAGGCCTCGCTCATCCTGAACGATCCCGAAGCGGTCGAGCGCCCGCTCTTCAAGATGGCCCCCGAGTGGGGCGTGTTGCCGTTGGTCGTTCTGGCCACCATGGCCACCGTCATCGCCTCGCAAGCCCTCATCTCCGGCGCGTTCTCGCTCACCGTGCAAGCCGTTCAATTGGACTACTTGCCGCGCGTGAAGATCAGCCACACCTCGTCGTCGCACCGGGGACAGGTGTACGTGCCGCTCGTGAACTGGCTGCTGATGATCGGGTGCATCGGCCTGGTGGTGACCTTCCAGTCGTCGAAGGCGCTCGCGTCGGCCTACGGAATCGCCGTCACCTCCACCATGCTCGTCACCACGCTGTTGTTCTACGAGGTGTGCCGTAACCGCTGGAGTTGGCCGGCGTGGAAAGCCATGTTGGTCTGCGTTCCGTTGTTCGTCGTCGACGCCGCGTTCCTCGGCGCCAACATCCCCAAGATCCCCCACGGCGGCTGGTTCCCGTTGCTGGTGGCCATCGTGCTGTTGGCCCAGATGACCACCTGGCGTCGTGGTCGCCAATTGGTGGCGGCGCGCATCCATCGCGGCGAGCGCCCCATCGTCGAGGTGCTGGACGAACACATCGACGTGGCTCGCGTGTCGGGCACCGCGGTGTTCATGTTCAAGGACCTCGGCAAGGCGCCGCCGGCCTTGGTGAACAACCTCAAGCACAACAAGGTGTTGCACAAGTGCACCCTCATCGTGGCGGTGCAAACCGCCGAGGTGCCCCGCGTGGACCCGAGCGAACGCACCGAGGTCACCAAGGTCGAGCCCGGGGTGTTCCAGATCCTGTTGCGCTTCGGCTTCATGGAGGAACCCGACGTGGTGGCCGCCCTGTCCGGCATCGACGAGCGGGGATTCGACTTCGACCCCAAGCAGGCGACGTTCTTCCTCGGACACGAGTCCATCGTCGCGGGCAAGGCCCCGGGCATGAACCCGGTGGCCGAGCACCTCTTCGTTCTGCTGAATCGTGGCGCCGACAGCGCCGGACGGTTCTTCAACCTGCCCAAGG
>WLEG01000037.1 GCA_009704425.1 Actinomycetota bacterium
CATTCCATGTCGGCGGCCGCCATGGCCGCCAAGTCACCGACGGCCATCATCCTGTCGGGTGGGCCAAAGAGCGTCCACGTGGATGGCGCGCCCGCGCTCGACCCCGCGGTCTACGACCTCGGGGTGCCCATCCTGGGTATCTGTTACGGCGCGCAGTTGATCGCACACCAACTCGGAGGCGAGGTGGGTCGCGGGTCGCGTGGTGAGTACGGCCGCACGCACATGTCACGCATCGCCGGATCGGACTCCACGTTGCTGGTGGGCGACATCCCCGCCGAACAGGACGTGTGGATGAGTCACTTCGACGCCATCTCGCGGGTTCCCGACGGATTCGTGGCCACGGCCAGCACTCCCGACGCTCCGGTGGCCGTGCTCGAGAACCCCGATCGTCGTATCTGGGGCGTTCAGTATCACCCCGAGGTGGTGCACTCGCCGTTCGGAGCCGACGTGTTGCGTCGGTTCCTCCACGATCTGGCCGACTGCGACACGTCGTGGACCATGGGCTCGGTCATCGACGAGCAGGTGGCCCTTGTTCGCGAGCAGGTGGGGGACAAGCGCGTCATCTGCGGTCTGTCCGGCGGTGTCGATTCGGCGGTGGCGGCCGCCCTCGTGCACAAGGCCATCGGCGCGCAACTCACCTGTGTCTACGTCGACACCGGTTTGATGCGCAAGAACGAGAGCGACCAGGTGGTCGAGACGTTCAAGCGCAATCTGGGCATCGAACTGATCCACGTCGACGCCGGCGCGCAGTTCTTCGAGCGCCTGCGTGGTGTGACCGAACCCGAGACCAAGCGAAAGATCATCGGCGAGTTGTTCGTGCGGGTGTTCGAACAACACACGGGTGGCGTCACCGACGCCGAGTTCCTCGTGCAGGGAACCCTGTACCCCGACGTCATCGAGAGTGGCGGCAGCGACGGCACGGCGGCGGTCATCAAGAGCCACCACAACGTGGGTGGCTTGCCCGAGGACATGACGTTGCGTTTGGTCGAACCGCTGCGCTCGTTGTTCAAGGACGAGGTGCGTCGTCTGGGCCTCGAATTGGGACTGCCCGACGAGATCGTCTGGCGACAGCCGTTTCCGGGACCCGGCTTGGGCGTGCGCATCATCGGTGAGGTGACCCCCGACAAGGTGGCGTTGTTGCAGGACGCGGACTTCATCGTGCGCGAGGAGATTCGTCTGGCCGGCTTGGAGCGCGACATCTGGCAGGCGTTCGCCGTGCTTCCCGACATTCGCTCCGTCGGTGTGATGGGCGACGAGCGCACCTACGCCCACCCCATCATCATTCGGGCGGTCACCAGCGACGACGCCATGACCGCCGATTGGGCTCGCCTGCCCTACGACCTGCTGGAGCGCATGGCCGGCCGCATCATCAACGAGGTCCCCGGGGTGAACCGGGTGGCCTACGACATCACGTCGAAGCCCCCCGGGACAATCGAATGGGAGTGAGATCGTCGATCTCGAATGGGAGTGAGATCGTCGATCTCGAATGGGAGTGAGATCGTCGATCACGAATGGGAATGAGATCGTCGTTCTCGAGTGGGAGTGAGATCGTCGTTCTCGATGGCGCCGAAAACCCCCGTCAGCAGGCCCGATGACCGCCCTCCCGCCACCCTGACTAGCCTGCCGAGGGTCATGTCGGACCCTTCGTCGCGCTCCCGCTCCCGGCGTCTGGCCGTGGCCGTCACCACGGGCGTGGCGTTGCTCGCCGGGGCCGTGGTGTGGAGCGGTCCGGTGGCCGCCGATTCCGTCGACGACGCCCGGCGCAAGGTGAACGAGATGGCCGATCGTCTCGAGGCCGCCGAGGAAGAGGTCGACCGACTGAGCGAGGAATTGCGCGTGGCCGAGGACGACAAGGCGCGTCTCGACATCGAGATCGCCGAGGCCGAAGTGGTGATCGCCGCCATGGAGGCCGAGGTCGGCGGGCTCCAGGCCCAGATGTCGGACCTGGCCGTGCAGGCGTTCGTCGGCGGGGGGAACGGTGGCAGTCTGACCGGTCTTCTCTCACCGGGTGCCGGACCGAACGAGGCCGTTCAGAGGCAGTACCTCACCGAGATGGCGTTGAACCTCGGATCGGCCGACTCCGATCAGTTGGACGCGCTCATCGACGACCTGGGCGACAAGAAGACCGAACTCGAGCGCGATCGAACCGACGCCCAGGAGTTGGCGGCCCGCATTCAGAAGAACCAGAGCGAAGCCGCCGACAAGATCGAGGAGTACACCACGCTCAAGGCGCGGGCGGAACGCGAACTCGGTGAGGCTCTGGCCAAGGAACGCGCGCGACGCGCGGCCGCCGCGGCCGCCGCGGCCCGTGCCCAGGCCAATGCGCTGGCCGCCAGTCGGGCGTCCGGGTCGTCGAACTCGGGTTCCATGACGGGTGGCTCCAGCGTGTCGCGCCCGCGCTTCGATCCGTCCAGCATCCCGGCCAGCAGCTCGCGAGGCGCCATCGCGGTGGCGGCGGCGCGCAGTCAGATCGGCGTGAAGTACGTGAAGAACGCCGCCATCGAGAATCAGGCCTTCGACTGTTCCGGTCTCACCATGTGGGCGTGGCAGCAGGCCGGCGTCTCGTTGCCCCATCAGTCCCGACGACAGTTCTCCTCGTCGCCGCGCATCCCGGTGGAGTACGTCGAGCCCGGCGATCTGATCTTCTTCTACGACCCCATCACCCACGTCGGCATCTACGTCGGCGACGGCATGATGGTCGACGCGCCCGGTGTGGGACGGTCGGTTCGGTTGACCGCGGTCAGTTGGAACAAGGTGGTCGGGGTGACCCGGCCGGGCTGAACACGCGTATCGGTCACGCACTACCGTTCCCTCTCGGGGGACAGGGTATGAGCGTTCAGGGAATCGACGTCGACAAGGTGAGCGCCTGGCTGGTCGACAACATCGACGGCGCCCGAGCACCCTTCTCGTTCGATCTCATCGCCGGCGGTCGGTCGAACCTGACGTATCGCGTGACCGATGCCGACGGCACTCGTTTCGTTCTTCGTCGTCCACCGTTGGGTCACGTCCTGGCCACCGCTCACGACATGGCTCGTGAGTTCCGCATCATCGCCGCCGTCGGCTCCACCAAGGTTCCGGTGCCCCGTGCGTTGGGTCTGTGCACCGACGAGAACGTGAACGGCGCCAACTTCTACGTGATGGGTTTCGTCGACGGAGTGGTGCTCGACAGCGCCGACAAGGCCGCGGCACTCCCCACCGAACTGCGGCCGGCCGCGGCGCACCATCTCATCGACGTCCTGGCCGAACTTCACGCGGTCGACGTGGACGCGGTGGGGCTGGGTGATCTGGCCCGCCGTGACGGCTACATCGAACGCCAACTCAAGCGGTGGAGCACCCAATGGGAGAACTCCAAGACGCGCGATCTTCCCGAGATCGACGAGGTGGTGCGACGCTTGAGTTCCCATGTGCCGCGCCAACAAGGAGTCGTCATCGCGCACGGTGACTACCGCTTCGGCAACTGCCTCACCGATGTCGCGTCCGGTCGCATCGCCGCGGTGCTCGACTGGGAACTGTGCACGTTGGGCGACCCGCTCGCGGACCTGGGGTATCTCGGTGTGTACTGGAGCGACGGCCCCTCGAACGCCCTGCGCGCCAACGATCCCACACCGGCGGGAGGATTCCCTCCCTATCGGGATCTGGTGGAGCGATACGCCGACGGAACCGGTCGCGACGTGTCGGCAGTCGACTACTATGTCGCGTTCTCGTGTTGGCGTCTGGCGGTCATCAGCGAGGGTGTCTACGCCCGCTATCTGCACGGGGCGATGGGCAAACAAGAGGGGATCGACCTGTCCACGATGAAGATGGGCACGGAAGGATTGGTCCAACGGGCCTTGGAAGCGGCGAGGAGCCTGACGTGAGCACGAACGTATTGAACGGTTGGATCAAGGGGTCCTTCACCGCGGCGGGTATCACCCACGACACCTACCGCAAGGGTTCGGGACCGTTGGTGGTGGTCGTGCACGAGGTGCCCGGCATCACCCCGAAGGTGACGGCGTTCGCCGAAGAAGTGGTGTCGGCGGGCTTCACCGTCGTGCTGCCCGATCTGGTGGGCACGCCCGGCAAGGAGATGTCGAACGGGTACGCGATGTCGTCGTTGGCCAAGGTGTGCGTCTCCAAGGAATTCACCGCGATGGCGCGCAACAAGACCTCGCCGATCATCGGGTGGTTGCGCGCCCTCGGTCGTTCGCTGCATCAGGAGATCGGCGGCCGGGGCATCGGTGCCGTGGGTATGTGTTTCAGCGGTGGTTTCGCGTTGGGGATGATGCTCGACGATCACATGCTCGCCCCGGTGCTGAGTCAGCCGTCGTTGCCGTTCCCGATGGGAGCCAAGCGCGCGGCCGACCTGAATCTCTCACCGGACGACGCGCTGGTGGTGAGGCGACGGGCCGACGAGGGCTGTCAGGTGTTGGGACTGCGGTTCACGGGCGACCGCTTGGTCGGCACGCGTTTCGATTCCCTGCGCGATCTCCTGGGCGACGCGTTCATCGCCATCGAGTTGCCGTCGTCGAAGAAGACGGACCACTCGGTGCTGACCGAGCAGCGCGACGAGCCCAGTGTCCAGCGGGTGATCAACTTCTTCCGGGAGAAACTTCTCTGATCTCCAGTTTGAAGCGCGGGTGCCTCCATTTCCGCAACGCGTCGGCGGGAGCATCCGTCGATTCCAGCAGATGGCGCGCCAGCAGTCCCTTGGCCGCCTTGGCGTCGTGACCCGCGACCTTGCCGGACTTCTCGACGAACGCCACCGTGGACAGACCGGCGTACGCGTCGGGTGTCGGGGTCCACGCGGCCCGGTGTTCGTTCGGCAACAGGTCGATCACGTGACGTCCGGCGAGTCGCGCGTTCAACGCCTTCGACAACGGCTCGCGCCACCAGGTGGCGAGCTTGCCGATTGAGGGAAGTGACGCACCGATCTTGAGTTTGTAGTCGGGAATCGGATCCTCGAACGCGACGAGCCCCAACAAGCCCGACAATACGATGATCGACTCCGTTGCCCGGGCGTGAACCGTGGCGGTCATGGTGGAGGGAGCGAGGTGGTCCCAGACCACCCCGGTGTAGCGCTGGTGCGCGGGCATGGTGGGTGAACCCGGCAACGACAGATTGGCCCGCCGCGCTTCCTCCAGGTTGCGGCCGCCGACGCCCAACAACTTGGCGTCACCACCGCCGAGGGATTCCAACACGGTGAGGAGCTCGGCTCGCTGTCGGGTGAGGGCCCGACCGAACTCGCCGGTGCCCGGTCGCCATCCGGGCTTGCCGCCACCCGCGGCCTTGCCCTCCGACGGCGGTAGGAGGATGGCCAGAGGAGCATTCACCGAGACGACTTTCTTGGGGGGCACGCTCCAAATTCAACTCCACGCGACGCAGGGGTAGGGTGATTTCATGCGAATTCACGTCGATGCCGAGAAGTGCCAAGGTCACAATCGTTGTTACGCCCTCGCTCCCGAGTTGTTCGATGTCGACGACTTCGGCAACGCCGTGGTCATCGGCGACGGCAACGTGAGCCCCGATCTGGTCGAGCGGGCCAAGTTGGCCGTGGCCAACTGCCCCGAGTTCGCCATCACCCTCTCGGAGTGAGGAACGAGATCGCATGACCGTGTACGAACCCCCCGTCTCGATCTACGGCCCCGTCACCGATTGGGCCACCGACTTCGACCACGCCGACCCGGCGTACAACCGCAACGCCCACGCCATCTGGAGCGAACTGCGCGAGGCGTGCCCGGTGGCGCACAGCGATCGCTACGGCGGAACGTGGTTGCCCGTCACGCACGAGACCGTTCGCGAGATCGCCTACGACACCGAGAACTTCACCAGCCGCGCGGTGGTGGTGAGCACCGTCGTCCCCGACGATCCGGCGCCCATCGGTGGCGCACCGCCCATCACCAGTGATCCGCCGTTCCACCACGACGCGCGACGTCTGTTGTTGCCGCCGTTCTCGCCCAAGAAGATCGCCGAATGGGAGGGCGAGGTTCGCATTCTGTGTCACTCGCTGCTCGACGCGATGGAAGCCAAGATCGCGGCCGGTGAGCCCGTCGACGCGGCGCTCGATTACGCGCAACACATCCCGGTGAACGTCATCTCGCGCATGCTCGGCTTCCCGCTCGAGGACGACGACATCTTCCGTGGATTCGTGCACGACATCCTCGAGAGCATCAACGGCGAACCCGAGGAGCGCATTCGCTCGTTCGAGCGCATCGACGCCTACCTGCTGGCCCAGATCGAGGATCACCGCGCCAACCCGCGCGACGACCTCACGTCGTATCTCATGGACGTCGAGATGTACGGCGAGAAGTTGCCCGACAACATGGTGGGTGGGGTGATCCTGCTGTTGCTGGTGGCCGGAATCGACACCACGTGGAGTGCCATCGGTTCCAGCATCTGGCACCTGGCCACGCACGACGAGGATCGTCGGCGTCTCGTGGCCGACCCGAGCCTGATGACCACCGCCATCGAGGAGTTCCTGCGCGCCTACGCCCCCGTGACGATGGCGCGCCTGGTGGCCAAGGATCACGACTTCCACGGCTGCCCGATGAAGAAGGACGAGTGGGTGTTGCTGCCGTTCCCGGCCGCCAACCTCGATCCCGCCGAGTTCGCCGACGCCGACAAGGTGCTCATCGACCGACAGGAGAATCGTCACGCGGCCTTCGGACTCGGTATCCACCGCTGTCTCGGGTCCAACCTGGCGCGCCTCGAGCTGCGCGTGGCGGTGGAGGAGTTCATCGCCCGCTTCCCCGAGTTCGTTCTCGACGGCACCGTCGACGACGTGGTGTGGAGCGTCGGTCAGATTCGCGGACCGCGCGAGTTGCCGATCCGTGTGATCCGCTCCTGACATTGAGCGACACACCCGCGTTCACCGACGCCGGCCGACGTTGGGCCGAGATGCTCGCGTCGTGGGCCATACCCGACGAGATCGTGGCGCGGGGTGAGGTTCCGCCGTGGTCGCACGACCCCGACACGTTCGCCATGGACGACACCACCGATGCGGGCGATCCCGTCTTCGAACTGGCCCGTGAGTTGTTGCCACTCGAAGGTGGCACGGTGCTCGACGTCGGTTGTGGCGGAGGGCGATCCTCGCTCCCGTTGTATCCGCGGGCCCGTCGCATCATCGGCGTCGACTCCAACCGGGCCATGCTCGACCGATTCGCGGCCTCGGCCGAGAGTTTGGGAGTCGAGCATCGCGAGATCGAAGGACGTTGGCCCGACGTGGCGGTCGAGGCCGAAATGGCGGGAACGCCCCTCGAGCGGGTCGACGTGGTGGTGTGTCATCACGTCTTCTTCAACGTTCCCGATCTCGAGCCCTTCGTCGTGGCCCTCACCGCCGTCGCTCGATTGGGCGTGGTCACCGTGTTGCCGCGCCGTCATCCGATGTCGGCGTGGAACGCCGCATGGAAGCACTTCTGGAACATCGATCGCCCCCTCGGACCCACGTCGGACGACGCGGTGGCGGTGTTGCACGCCCTGGGCATCGAGCCCGAGGTGATCGAGCTCCCTCGACCCGCCGTGTCACGTCATGCCGAGGACCCGGCGGCGCTGGTGCGCTCGGCACGTCGACGTCTGTGCCTCACGTCCGACCGCGACGACGAGTTGGCGGAATGGTTGCGTGTCGACCCTCCCGACTTCATGCGTGAGGTGGTGGTGCTGCGTTGGCCCGGCGGTTTGGATCACGAAGGTCCTTAGTGGATCCGGGTCGCTGGCCCGAGTAGATGCCCTCGCGTGGTGACACGGCGTAGGCGACCACACCGACGATGGCGGCCGGAATCGCCATGTGCGCTCCGAACAACTCGATCACCAGCACGGCGCAGGCGACGGGTGTGTTCGATGCGGCGCCGAACACCGCTCCCAGGCACACCGCCGCGGTGATCGCGGGAGGCAAGCCGAGTGGTGCCGACATCACCGAACCGAGAGTCGCTCCGACGACGAACAACGGGGTCACCTCGCCGCCGGGAATACCGCACCCGAGGGCCACCGCGGTGAAGAGGATCTTCAGCAACGGGTCCCACCAGTCGGCCAGATCACCGGCCAACGCGTGGTCGACGAGGGGCAACGAGAGTCCCAGGTAGTCGCGCCCCAGCAACAACATCAGGGCCAGGGTGGCGAGTCCACCCACCACCGGTCTCAACGGGGTGAAGGCCACGGTGCGCTCGGCGATCGTGCGCACCAGACGCAACACCACGATGAAGAGTCGCGCGGCGAGACCGGCCACGACACCCAGCGCCGCCAAGCGTGTCGCCATCCACCAGTCCAGGTCGATCACGAGATGAGAGATGGGGGTCGACCGTCCGAGGCCCTCCACCACGAGATCCGCGGTGACCGAGGCGACCAGAGCCGGAACCACACCCTCGTATCGGAGGCGACCCGTGCGCTGCACCTCGAGACCGAAGATCGCACCCGCCAAGGGAACTCCGAACGCGCCCCCGAACGCACCGGCCATCGCGGCGGTCATCAGCAAACCGCGGTCGCCGTCGCTCAAGCGCAGTGGTCGGGCGAGAAGCGAGGTGACCGACCCGCTGATCTGGAGAGCGGCCCCCTCACGACCGACGGAAGCGCCCGTGAGTTGGGCGATGTACGTGGCGCCGAAGATCATCGGAGCCATGCGGGCCGGAACGGGTTCCACGGGTTCTGTGCCGTCGCCGCCGTTCGCGTTGGCGATCACGATCGACGTGCCCCGGTTGGCCGAGCCACCGAACTTCCAATAGGTGAAGCCGAGGATGCCGGCGGCGAGAGGCAGCAACCACACCAACCACCTGTGCTCCAGTCGGGTGGACGTGGCCTGGTCGAGGGCCTCGAAGAGGGCCCACGAACCGATGCCGCCGACGGCACCGACGACGATCGACGACAGAACGATCGACAGCAGGTGCGCGAAACGTTTCACCGCGTCGGAATCCACCCGATCACGGTACCCGTTGCGTCCTTCTCACCGGACTCTTACCTCCGTTGGGGCAGACTCTGCGCATGGCGAATCGAGTGCTCGTGGCCGACGACGACAAGGCGGTGCGCGAGAGTCTGGTGCGTGCGCTCACCTTGGAGGGCTACGAAGTGGACGCGGCCAACGACGGCGCGAAGGCCCTCGAGATGATCAGGGTCGGAGAGCACGACGCTCTCGTGCTCGATCTGATGATGCCGGTCATCGACGGCCTCACCGTGTGTCGGGTTCTGCGCTCGGAGAAGAGTCGACTGCCGATCCTCATGCTGACCGCGCGTTCCGAAACCAGCGATCGGGTTCAGGGCCTCGACGCCGGAGCCGACGATTATCTGCCCAAACCCTTCGCCCTCGACGAGTTGTTGGCCCGTCTGCGCGCTCTGCTCCGTCGCACCGGACCGGTGGATCAGGACGATTCCCACGACCAACTGGTCCTCGACGATCTGCGCATCGACACCGCCGCCCGTCGGGTCTTCCGCGGCGCTCACGAGCTGGATCTGTCGAAAACGGAGTTCGAGTTGTTGGAACTGTTGGTGCACAACTCCGGCATCGTGCTGGATCACTCCACCATCTACGACCGCATCTGGGGGTACGACTTCGGTCCCGAGTCCAAGAACCTGGCGGTGTACATCGGATACATCCGTCGCAAGGTGGACCTCGACGGTCATCGGCGTCTCATCCACACGGTGCGTGGCGTGGGGTACACGGCGCGGGTGTCGGCATCGTGAGTCTGCGTTGGAAGCTCACCCTCGCGTTGGCGGTCATCGCCGCGTTGGGCACCGGGCTCGTCGGTGCGTTGTCGTACCAATCCACGCAGTCCCGTTTGATGACCGAGATCGACCGTTCGCTCGTCAATGCCACCGATCGTTTCCTCGACCGACGAGGGGGAGGTCGTGGTGATCGGCCGGGTTCCTTCGACAATCTCCGACTCTCCATTCCCGAACGTCCGCTCGGAATCGAACAGTTCGTGGTGCAGCTGATCGATCCGTCCGGTGACGTGCTGGCATCCACCGAGGGCGTGACGATTCCGGTGACGCCACGGGTGATGTCTCTCATGGGTGGCGACGGAGAGCCGTGGTCGTCGACCGAACGCGCGGACGACGACGCGACCTATCGACTGCGCTCGTTCGCGACACCCATCGGTGTCGTGCGAGTGGGTCGTGACCTGACCGAGACGGACAACGTGCTGGCCGATCTGCGGACGCGAGCCGTGTTGCTGTCCACCTTGGTGGCCGCGGTGGCCGCGGTGATCGGTTGGCTCATCGCGCTTCGCGTGACGTCGCGACTGCGTCGTCTCTCGATCGCCGCCGAGAACGTCGCCACCACCGGACGACTGAACGTGGACGCACCGGTGACCGGACGTGACGAAGCGGGCCGACTCGGTCGCTCGTTCAGCGAGATGCTGGCGGCCTTGTCCAGATCCAAGGAGCAACAACAGCGCCTGGTCGAGGACGCCGGTCACGAGTTACGCACTCCCTTGACCAGTCTGCGGACGAATCTCGACGTGTTGAAACGGCATCCGACGATGGACGACGAGACGAGATCGCAGATCCTGGCCGACATCGATCGGGACACGGCCGAGTTGTCGAACCTCGTGGAGGAAGTGGTGGCCGTGGCGGCCGATCGGCACACCACCGAATTGCCCGAACCGGTGCGATTGTCCGAGGCCGTCGAGCGTGTCGTGCACAAGGCTCGCCGTCGCACGTCGCGCGACATCGTCGTGGTGGCCGACGACTCGATCGTGATGGTCCGCCCCGCGTTGTTGGAACGGGCGATCTCCAACCTGATCGACAACGCGTTGAAATTCGACGTCTCCGATTCGCCGATCGACGTCGCCGTGCGTCGTGGGGAGATCGCCGTGTCCGATCGGGGTCCCGGTATCCCCGAGGCCGATCTGGCGAACGTCTTCGAACGTTTCCACCGCTCGGTGACCGCACGAACCATGCCCGGCTCTGGACTGGGACTGTCGATCGTGTCCGAAGTGGCCACCAGTCACGGCGGAACCGTGTTCGCGCGGAATCGGGCCGGGGGCGGGGCCGAGGTGGGTCTGGTCCTGCCGTGCGAGGATCGAAACGCCTGATCAGAGGCGATTTTCGCCCTGGAACGGCAATTCTCACCTCGTTCTCACCTGACTCGGCTTTGCTTCTCACCTACGACGCGCAATCTGAGTGCACACAGGTGAACCGCACCTGACACAGCAAGGAGCACACGACATGAACACACCGAAGTACACGACGAAGAAGTTGGCGGTTCTCGGCGTCACCGCCGGATTGGTCGCCGGAGCCGGAGCCGGGTTGCTGATGAACCTGCCCGGAGGCGCCAGCGCCAAATCCCCGGTGGCCGTCTCG
>WLEG01000038.1 GCA_009704425.1 Actinomycetota bacterium
CTGGACGCCAACCCGGCCGGCGGTTACGTGACGGTGTACTCCTGCGGTGAGATTCCGAACTCGTCGAACCTGAACTTCGTCCCCGGAGAGATCACACCCAACGCGGTGTTGGCGCCGGTCTCGGAGAACGGAACGGTCTGCTTGCACGTCTTCGGACGCGCGCACGTCATCGTCGACGTCAACGGCGTGCTCACCACCTCGGACTGAGTGACGTCAGGATCGTCAACCCGTCACGATCGTCCGGGTCACGGGGCGGGACGATGGAACACGCCGTTCGTGATCACGATCTCGACGCGCTCGCCGTCGGTCGTGGCCACACCGTCGGCCACGATCGAGTACTCGCGATGTTCGACGTCGACCGTCGTCGGCGGCCACACCAGGGTCACGCGGGGTTGGGCCCCGATGTTCGCACTGGCCGATCGGCCGACCCCCGACACCGTCACCCGATCGCCGGACACCTCGCATCGCAAGGCCACCACGTGCGCGCGTTCGACTCCGGAGGTGAGCAGATACGCGAAGTCCCGACCGACGAGACTCTCCGACAACAGTGTCGGCTCGATGCGAATGCTCAACGGTGGGTCCCCCACGAATCCCAGTGCGTCATCTCGCGCGACGGCAACCGGTGCGCCGGCTTGAAGTCGTCGCCGGTGTAGTACGCCACCGGGAACAACACGGTCTGCGTCCAGTCCTCGGGGATGCCCAGCATCGTCGACACCTCGGCTTCGGAGAACAAGTGGATGGTGGTCCACGCGGTTCCCAATCCGCGGGACCGCAACGCCAACATGAAACTCCACGCGGCCGGCAGGATGGATCCGTAGGTGCTGGCCTGTGCGATCACCATCGGCACGTTCTCCACGCGACCCTTCACGCAGGCGATCACGAACACCGGCACCTGCTCCAGGATCGAACCCAGATGCTCGGCGGACTCCATCACCTTGGGCATCACGTGTTCGCGCGGATCCCCCTCGGGCAACGGCGGCGGGTATCCCGAGCCGGCCATCATCTCGGCGCCCCGGCGATAGATCTCGGCGATGGCGGCCTTCTTGGCCGGGTCGGTGACCACCACGAAAGCCCAGTTCTGGGCGTTGGTGCCGGTGGGAGCCTGCATGGCGATGTCGATGCACTCGGCGATCACCTCGGGCTCCACCGGTCGGCCCAGGTCGAGGCGCTTGCGCACCGATCGGGTGGTGGTGAGCAGTTTGTCGGCGGCGGCGCGATCGATCGTCATGTCGCGACTCTAGGGCACCCACGCTGGACGAACGTCCGTGACCTTAATCCCGAGTTGTCTTGTCGGGAATTGCCCGTAGCCTGTGGGCAACCGTTCCAAAGGAGATCCATCATGGCCATTCGACTCGGAGACATCGCCCCCGACTTCACCGCCGACACCACGCAGGGAACCATCTCGTTCCACGAGTGGCTCGGCGATTCCTGGGGCGTGTTGTTCAGCCACCCCAAGGACTTCACCCCCGTCTGCACCACCGAGCTCGGCTACGTGGCGCGCATCAAGCCCGAGTTCGACAAGCGCAACGTGAAGGTCATCGGTTTGTCGGTGGACTCCGTCGAGAGCCACAACAAGTGGGAAGGCGACATCGGCGAGACGCAGGGCACGCCCGTGAACTTCCCCATGATCGGTGACCCCGATCGCACGGTGAGCGATCTGTACGACATGATCCACCCGAACGCCAACGACACCCTCACGGTGCGCAGCGTGTTCGTGATCGGACCCGACAAGAAGGTGAAGCTCACCATCACCTACCCGGCCTCCACCGGTCGCAACTTCGACGAGATCCTGCGCGTCATCGACTCGCTCCAACTCACCGCCAAGTACAAGGTGGCCACACCGGTGAACTGGACCGACGGAAACGACGTCATCATCGGAGCCGCCGTGTCCGACGACGAGGCCAAGACCCTCTTCCCGAACGGCTGGAAGACCGTGAAGCCGTACCTGCGCGTTCTGCCCCAGCCCGGCAAGTGATTCAGCCCGGCAGGTAGTTCGCTTCGATCCATTCGCGAACGACCGGCGCCACCCTCGACAGGTGCGTGGCCGGATCGTTGCGGATCGCGGTGGCGCTGATCGGTACGTTCACGCGTTCGGGGTCACACACCAGCGGCTCGGCACCCAATCGTCGCGCCAACTCGGAGATGTAGAAGTCGCTCGACACCACCACGTGCGGACCCACCGCGAGGGGCCACCGGGAACGGAACAGCGCGATCCACTTCGCCCACAGTTCCTCGTCGTTCCAGTCGTTGTGCAGGTCGTGGGCCACGCGCACCACCGACACCTCGGGGTGCAGGGTCTGCAACCAGTGAGCCCGCAGATCACCGGGGAACGTTTCGCCGTCACGGGTGTTCACGAACACCACCACGTCGTCGCAACGCTCGCGGGCCCAGTCGATCATGTACGAATGACCCAGGTGCGGGGGGTCGAAACGTCCCACGATGAGCCCGGTGGCGTGCACGGTCTCACATTAGGACCGCTGTCACCGGGTATTCACCTTCGACGCACGTGTCCCTCGGCGTCGACGACGGCAGAATGACGCCATGAATTCCCCCTCCACCGTCGCCGCCGGTGCGGCCGATGCCTTCAAGATCTACGGCAAGGACGACAGCGAGGTGCGCGCCCTCGACGGCGTCACCGTGAACTTCGCCTCCGGGAAGTTCACCGCGATCATGGGCCCGTCGGGTTCGGGTAAGAGCACGCTGATGCACTGCCTCGCCGGCTTGGACTCGCTCACCTCGGGCACCATCACCATCGGCGACACGAACCTGGCCACGCTCAACGACAAGGAGCTCACGCTCACCCGTCGCAGCAACGTGGGTTTCATCTTCCAGGCCTACAACCTCATCCCCACGCTCACCGCGCTCGAGAACATCACGCTTCCGCTCGACCTCGGCGGCACCCCGGTGGATCAGCAGTGGCTCGACACCGTGATCGACGCCGTGGGTCTGCGCTCGCGGTTGGACCACCGTCCGAGCGAGCTCTCCGGTGGTCAACAGCAGCGGGTCGCGGTGGCCCGCGCGTTGGCCAGCAAGCCGCGCATCATCTTCGCCGACGAACCCACGGGCAACCTCGACAGCCGCATGGGAGCCGAGATCCTCTCGTTCATGCGCCACGCCGTCACCGACCTCGGCCAGACCATCGTGATGGTCACCCACGACCCGGTGGCCGCCTCGTACGCCGATCACGTGATCTTCCTCGCCGACGGCAAGATCGTCGACGAGTTGGACGACCCCACGGCCGACCAGGTGCTCGACCGCATGAAGCGCCTCGGTTCCTGACATGGCCGCGCCCGTCACCCGACTCACCATTCGGGGCGTCATCGCCCGCAAATGGCGCATCTTCCTCACCATCCTCGCGGTGGTGAGCGGGGTGGCGTTCGTGAGCGGCGCGTTCGTTCTCACCGACAGCGTCAAGAAGTCCATCAACGATCTCTTCGCCACGCTCAGCGAGGGCATCGATCTGGAGGTGCGCACCTCCATCGCCTTCGGCGACGAGGCCACGGCCGAGCGCGACCCGGTGTCGGTCGAACTCATCGACCAGATCTCCGCCGTCGAGGGAGTGCGACTGGCCGAGGGCAACCTGTTGCGCGCCGCCACCGTGATCAAGTCCGATGGCGAGCCCCTGCGCACGTCCGGACCGGCGTTCGGCATCGCATGGGTGGGCCCCGACGGCCTCGACGGCCGCACCATGGTGGAGGGACGTCCCGCCACCGGTCCCGGTGAGGTCACCCTCGACAAGTCCTCGGCGCGTCGCGCCGGCTACGAGGTGGGCGACACGGTCACCATCGTCGGCCCCACCGGCAAGGGCGACTTCGCATTGGTGGGCCTGAACGGAACGGGCAAGACCACGAACGGCGGCGGTGCCAGCATCGCCGCCTTCGACCCGCGGACCGCCAACGAGTTCCTCGGCGCCAAGGACATGGTGGACTCCATCTACATCGCCATCGACGAGGGCGCCGATCGCGACGTGGTGATGGCCGCCGTCGACGCGGCACTGCCCGACGGCATCGAGGTCATCACCGGCGAACAGTCGGCCGAGGAGACCGCCGGCGCCATCAACGACATCATCGACATCTTCGGCAACGTGCTCCTCGGATTCGCGGCCGTCTCGTTGTTCGTCAGCGCGTTCCTCATCTTCAACACCTTCGCCATCATCGTCAGCCAGCGTCTGCGCGAACTGGCGTTGTTGCGCGCCGTCGGAGCCAGTTCGCGCCAGATCCGCACGATGATCATCGGCGAGGCGTTGGTGGTGTCGGTGATCGCCACCGTCCTCGGCATCGTCGCCGGCATGGGCGTGGCCAAGGGAATCGTGGCCATCTTCAACGCGGCCGGCGCGGCTTTCCCGTCGGCCTCGCTCATCGTGTCCACCCGCACCGTCGTCGCCAGCACGGTCGTCGGTGTCGGCGTCACGGTGGCGGCGGCCATCGTGCCGGCACTGCGCGCCGCGCGTATTCCACCGGTGGCGGCCATGCGGCCGGAGTTGGGATTCAACTCCCTGCAGAAGAACAAGCGCCTCGTGGTGGGCTCGATCACCACCGGCATCGGACTCGTTCTGTTCAGCGTGGGCATCTTCGGTCAACCCGGTGGCACGTCGGGCACGCTCGGGTTGTCGGCGATCGGCGCGATCCTGTTGTTCCTCGGCATCGCCAGCCTGTCCACCACGGTGGCGGCCCCCGCCAGTCGCGTCATCAGCCGCATCCTCCCGCTCCCCTTCCGGCCGATGACACGTTCGGTCCCCGGTCGCCTCGGCAGTCGCAACGCCCAACGCACGCCACGCCGCACCGCCTCCACCGCGTCGGCCCTGATGATCGGTCTCGCGCTGGTGAGCACCGTGTCCGTGGTGGCCTCGTCGGTTCAGGCGTCGTTCAAGGAGCAGTTGCAGGGGTCGGTCACCGCCGACTTCTTCGTGTCCAACGGACCCGGCAATTTCCAGGGACTGCCGGTGTCGTTCTCCGAGCGCTTGTCCGAACTGCCCGAGTTGTCGGCGGTCAGTCCGTTCCGCGCCGCCACCGCGCAGGTGAACGGTGACACCAAGCAGATCGGTGCCGTGCGCGGGTCCGCGTTCGGCCAACTGGTCGACATCGATCTCACCAGCGGATCGGTCGAGTCGCTCGACGAGGGCAAGATCCTGCTGCACCGCGACCCGGCACGCGACTACGCGGTGTCGGTCGGCGACACCTTGACCATCCTGTGGTTGAACGGCACCGAGCAGCGGATCGAGGTGGGCGGCATCTACGACGACGCCACCATCGCCGGCAACTGGCTGGTGGGGTTGTCCACCCTGCAGGCCGTGTCCACCGCCACCCCGACCGACTTTTTCATCGGCGCCAAGATCGCCGACGGCGTCAGTATCGAGGACGCGCGCGCGGCCGTGGAGAAGGTGGCCCTCGACTTCCCCAGCGCCGAGGTTCAGGATCAAGCCGAATTCCAGCAGGCCCAGGAGGATCAGCTGAACCAGTTGCTGATCATCATCTACGGCTTGCTGATCATCTCCATCGCCATCGCCGTTCTCGGAATCGCCAACACCATGGCGTTGTCGGTGTTCGAGCGCACGCGCGAGTTCGGCCTGTTGCGCGCGGTCGGCATGAGTAAGCGCGACTTGAAGCGCTCCATTCGCTGGGAGGCCGTCATCGTGGCGGTGTTCGGAGCGTCGCTCGGCATCATCGTGGGCATCCCGCTCGGCCTGGCCGTCACCACGGCCCTGCCCTCCACCTTCATCACCACCACCGTGGTGCCCGTGAACACCATCATCACCATCCTGATCGCGTCGATCATCGTGGGTGTGGTGGCGGCCATCGGACCGGCCCGCCGTGCCGCCAAGTTGAACGTGCTCGACGCCATCTCCACGCACTGAGTCCCGACCATGTCCCACGATCCCCGCGCCCTCTCCCCCGAGGTGTTGGCGTTCGTGCGCGAGCGCCATCTGGCCACCCTCACCACGTTGCGCGCCGACGGTTCCCCGCACGTGGTGCCCGTGGGCTTCACCCTCGACGAGACGCGGGGCGTGGTGCGGGTCATCACCTGGGCCACGTCGGTGAAGACGGGTCACGCGCGTCGCGGTGGCCGGGCCGCGGTCAGTCAGGTCGACGGAGGTCGCTGGTTGACCTTCGAGGGAACGGTGAGCGTCACCGACGAGCCGGGTGCGGTGGCCCGGGCGGTGGCGGCCTACGCGGAGCGATACCGACAGCCCAAGGAGCGACCCGACCGGGTGGTCATCGAGATCCGGGTCGACCGTGTCCTCGGTCGCGCGTAGCGCGGATCAACCGAAGCGCGTGAGTTCGTCGTCGATCTTCAGACGCTTGCGCGCGGCCCGAACGTCGGCCATGTAAAGAATCTCGGCCGGATGCGTGGGCGTGTGATCGTCGGCCACCAGCTGAGCGGGGATCAGACGTCGATCCAGTTTCTGCTGGCAGTCCGGACACCAATACAAGGCCCGTGAACGTTCCTCGCAATGTCCGTGCGACACGGTGCCTCGGCATCGCGGGCATCGTTGACCGTTGCGCGAGTACACCGCGTGCTCGTAGCCACCGTCCTCGCGTGTGCGCGACTTCACGATGCGGGCGGCCGCCTCCACCAACACCGCGCAATCCTCGTACGACAGTTCCACGACGGGTGCGAACGGACTCAGACCGACGGCCCACAACGTTTCGCTGCGATCGGCGTTGCCCAGCCCCGTGATGACGCCCTGATCGGCGAGCACGTCGCAGATGGACGTCTCGCCCGCCTTGTACGACAACAAGCGTCGCGTGATCTCCACGAGGTCGGGTCGACGTTGCGAAATGTCGGGACCGACACCCCCGCTGTGAGGATGACGCGCCCGATCGGGAACGCGGAACGTCTCCACCATCGGCGCGTTGAAGCACACCGCCACCCAACCATCGACCTCGATGATCGCGCGTGCCTCGTAGGTGTGACGACGCCACGCCTCGTTCGATCGATAGACGTGCCACTGACCACTGAAGCGCAGATCGGTGGACAACACGATGCCATCGTCCCAACGCACGTCGACGCGACGACCGGTGCGTTCGACGGCTTCGATGATGCTTCCGGAGCGAGGTGCGGGTCCGATGGCCGACATGGCGTCGAAACGCGTGGTCGTTCGACCCACCAGTGCTGTACGCATCGCCGACACGATGTGACTGATTCCGCCCCTACCCGCCACACCACAAATGTAGGTCGGTGCGAAGAGCCTCGTGAGTGATACTCGGGTACGGTACGGGCGTCATGAGAGACGACGAGCACGACGACGAACCGATCAGTCCGGCCCTCAGCTCCGAGTCCCAGATGATCGAGCGGGCCCGGCGTCGCTACGGCTCGGTCGGGGCGATCATCGCCAGCGGCATGCTCGGCGTCGACAAGCTCCTCGGACGCCGACCCAAGGAGGAGATCCCGTCCATCTGGGAGGCCTCGGGCGAGCCGGGCGACATCGACGGCGACGGTATTCGCATCGATCTGGACGACGACACCGCGGTCGAGAGCCACCCGAACCGGGACGCCGCACGGACGCGGCGAATCAGGAAACGGCGAGCCTGATCAGGGCAGTTCGCCCACGTGGGCCAGCGCCAAACGCAGTAAACGATCCTGTCCGCCCGTCATCTCGGCCGTGATGCGGGCGCTGGCCGCTTCGGCCGGAGTGAACCAGGCCAGGTCGAGGGCCTCCTGCGTGGGCGTGCACTCGCCGTCGACCGGCACCACGTAGGCCAAACTCACCGCGTGGTGGCGGGGGTCGGTGAAACCCGAGACGTCCGGATCGGGGAAGTACTCGGCGATGGTGAACGGGGCGGGGTTGGGTGGCACCCGCGGAAGCGCCAAGGGTCCGAGGTCCTTCTCCAGATGACGCACCAGAGCGTCGCGCACCCGTTCGCCGTAGAGCACCCGCCCCGACACCAACATGCGGCTGATGGAGCCGTCGGCCGCCACCCGAAGGAGCAGGCCCACCTGGACGACCCGACCGTGACTGTCCACGCGCACGGGAACGGCATCCACGTACACCAAGGGAACGTTGGCCCGCACCTGTGCCAGAAGGTCGGGGCTCAGCCATGCGGTGCGGGTGTCGATCTGGTCGCTCATCGCGTTCATTCTCCCAAATCGCGACGGGAACGTCCGTCGATTCGGAAGCGTTTTCGCGCTTTTTCCGCCGTGGGCCACACGTGACACGCCTCGTCGTGATCGTTCACCAGACCCATCGACTGCATGAACGCGTACATGGTGGTGGGGCCCACGAACGACCATCCGCGCTTCTTCAGGTCCTTCGACAACGCCACCGACTCGGGTGCGGTGACGAAGGTCGACACTTCCGCGGTAGTGGGCGCGACGGGACGACGCGGAGGCTCGAAGCTCCAGATGTGCGCCGCGAGGGATCCCTTCTCCTCGACGAGTTCCAGACACCGTCGTGCGTTGTTGATGGTGCTCTCGATCTTGCCCCGGTGCCGGATGATGGAGGCGTCACCCAGCAGTCGCACCACGTCGCGCTCCCCCATGCGGGCCACCCTGGCGATGTCGAATCCGTGAAAGACCCGCCGGAAATCCGCGCGCTTGTCCAGAACGGTCTTCCACGACAGTCCGCTCTGGAAACCCTCGAGGTTGATCTTCTCGAACAGGCCGACGTCGTCACCGGTGGGGAATCCCCATTCCACATCGTGGTACTCGCGCATGGACGCGGACCCGAGACTCCAACCGCAACGCGGCTTCTCGCTCATCGGCTCGGAACCCCGCCCTTCACCGTGGTGCGGTGCAACTCGCGTCGGAATCCGGCGTAGTCGTTGATGGCGAAGTGTTGCGTGGAGCGGTTGTCCCAGACCACCACGTCGCCGTTCCGCCACCGATGCCGGTATTGGAAACGCACGTCGGTGGTGTGCGCGTGCAGGAAGTCCAGAAGTTCGGCCGCTTCCTCGGAGTCCATCCCCACGATGTCGCGCACGTACGCGCGGTTGTAGAAGAGCACCTCTTTGCCCGTCTCGGGATGCACCACCACCAGCGGATGAACCCGCTCGTCGTTCGCTGAATCGTCGCACACGATGCTCATCCCCCGCATCCCCGAGTGCAGGGGCTGCATGCGTCGCGAATACGCGTCGCGCGCGGTGTGCACCGCGTCGAGCGCCGACAACCGTTCGCGCATCTGCGGACCGAGCGCCGCCCACGCCGCCGTCATGGACGCGAACACCGTGTCTCCGCCCCACGGCGGCAGATCGACGGCGGCCAACACGGTGAACGACGGAGGTTCGACCTGGAACGAGAAGTCCGAATGCCACGCCCCACCGAAGTTGAACGCCGCGCCCTCGTCGGCTTCCTTCACCACTCTGATCACGTTCGGGAACCCGGACATGGTGCCGACGAAGGGCACCTCACCGCTCGGGCCGAGACGATCGGAGAACTCCGACTGCGAACGGGGCGTCAACGACTGATCGCGGAACACCACCACCTCGTGTTCGCACATCAGTCGACGGACGTCGGAGAGCGAATCATCGTCGAGAGTCGCCAGGTCCACTCCGACGATCTCGGCACCCATCACACCGGTCAACGGACGAACCTCGTACGACATGAGCGCACCCTAATCCGCGGGACGGGTCACGTAGTCTCTGAGAACCCCCATGAACGTCAAGCGTCTCGTCCTCACCTTGCAGGTGGCCACCGCCATCATGTCCATGACCTACGGCGTCATGTTCACGATGCTCGACGACTATCGCGACGAGTACGGCATCAGCGAGTCGGGATTGGGTTTGGTGTTGGCGATCGGTTTCTTCGCCGCCTTCATCGGCCAGATCACCCTGGCCCCGCTCGCCGATCGTGGCCACGCCAAACGCATGATGATCATGGGTTTCGCCCTGGTCGTGGTGGGTTGTCTGGTGATGGCTTTCGGAACCACTCTGATCGCCCTGTTGTCGGGACGATTGATCATGGGCGTGGGTAGCGGCATGTCGTTGCCGGCCCTGCGCAAGATCGTCATCGTCTCCGACCCCGACAATCTCGGGGGGAACATGGGGCGTTTGCTGAGCGTCGACATCGCCGGCTTCGCTCTCGGGCCGATGCTGTCGGCGGTTCTCATCGGACCGTTCGGATTGGCATCGCCCTTCCTCGTCATCAGCGCGGCCGTCGTGGCCATCACCGTGGCGTTGTCACGCGTGTCCGTGCCCGAGACCGCGCACGAGGACCGTCCCACGGAACGCTTCGCCTTCGATCTGTTGCGCATCCCCGCGGTGTCCGGTGGCGTTCTCATCGGCGTGGCCCACTTCATCATGATCGGCACCTTCGACTCCCTGTGGGCGATCATGATGGAGGACCTCGACGCGGCCGACTGGATCGCGAACATGGGTGTCAGCCTGTTCGCCATCCCCATGGCGCTTCTCGGGCCGTACGGAGGGCGCCTCGCCCAGCGGAAGGGCCCGTACCGCGTCGGCGCCATCGGGATGACCGTGGGTGCGGTGTGCATGACCCTCTACGGCTTCCTGCCCACGCCCGCGCTCATGTTGGTCGTCTTCTTCGTCCACATCATGAACGACGGGTTCACGGTCACCAGTGCCGGCGTGGCGGTGGGCATGGCCGCGCCCGCCGAACGGCAAGCCGGAGCGCAGGGTCTGCTCGGCGGTGTCCAGACCCTCATGGGCGGGTTGGCGGCGTCTCTGGCCGGTTGGAGTTACGACCACCTCGGTCGCGGACCCACCTTCGTCATCACCGCGGCCGTCATGCTCGCGTGCACCGCCTCGGGGCTGGTGCTCGCCGGCGACAAGCGTTGGGCCGTCGCACCGGCGACCAACGAGGTCGGAACCGCGGTCCACTAGTACTGTTGACCCATGGGTTTTCGCGACGGTGACGGCTGGGTGTTCTGCACCTGCGGCAACCGGCACTGGGGGATCCACGGTGCGGCCGGACTCCTGATGGTGCGTCTCGACCTCGGACCCGAACCCCACGTCCTGTTGCAGTTGCGCGCGGCCTGGACCCATGGTGGAGGCACGTGGGCCATCCCCGGCGGGGCTCTCGATTCGCACGAGAACTCGGTGGAAGCCGCGGTACGCGAGGCCTTCGAGGAGGTCGGCATCGACGTGCGCTTCCTCGAGGTGAAGGACCTCTATTCCGACGATCACGGCAACTGGCGCTACGACACCGTCATCGCCCACGTCACCGGCGAGATCGGTGCGCACGAGGCGAACTACGAGTCCGACGAGGTGCGTTGGGTGGCGTTGTCCGACATCGAGACCTACGACCTGCATCCGGGCCTGCGCAACTCGTGGCCCCAC
>WLEG01000039.1 GCA_009704425.1 Actinomycetota bacterium
CGGCGAAACGATCGCCGCCCGCACGGTGGTGTCGGCCGCGGATCCGCGTCGGACGATCCTCGATTGGCTCGAGAATCCGCCCACGGGCGCCGGGCCGATGATCGAGCGTTGGCGCGTCCAGGAACATCAACAGGGTTACGAGAGCAAGATCGACGGCATCATTCGCGAACTCCCGCGTTACAAACAGGTCGATCGTGACGTCTTCGAACGCATCGGAGCCGACCCCGACGTGGCGTCCACGATGATCGTGCCCTCGGTGGCGAGCATGCACCGGGCCTTTCTCGACATCGCGTCCGGACGCATCGCCGATCGTCCGATCTTCTTCGCCAACATTCCGAGCGCGCTCGACCCCACCATGGCCCCGAACGGTGGGCACGTCTTCAGCCTCGAGGCGCTCTTCACGCCGTACGCGTTGGCGGGTGGCTGGCCGGGTTCGTCCGAACCTCGCCGTTGGTTGGATCGCTACTCGGAGTTGCTCGAGAATCGACCCCTCGAGTCCATGACCACGTGGCGGGCCATGACCCCCGACGTCTACGAGTCCGACTTCCACATGCCCGAGGGACATGCGACCAGTTTCGCCGGAGGTCCGTTGGCGGCCCTGCGTGGCAAGCCCCGCGAGTTGGTGCGCTACGAAACCGACGTCCCGGGTCTGTACCTGTGCGGAGCCGCCACGTTTCCCGGTGCCGGCATCTGGGGTGCCAGCGGTCGGCACTGCGCGATGCGCGTGTTGCGTCGCGACTGATCAGGCGTCGAGTGCCACTCCGGCGCGGCGCACCACCGGATCCTGATCGCTCCACGGGAAGTTGATCCACAGATCTGTGCGCTTCCACACGTAGTCCGCCTGCACCACCGAGTGGGACTTCTCGTACAACACCGCGGTGCGCACCTCGCCCACCTTTCCCTCGCAGAATTGCTGCACGCTGCGAAGGGTGTGACCGGTGTCGGCCACGTCGTCGGCGATGAGAATCCTCGCGTCGGCCAGGTCGACGAAATCCGGAGCCGGCGGCAGGATGCGCGGCACCTCGAGTCGCTCGTCGACCCCGGTGTAGAACTCGACGTTCATCGTGTAGACGTTCTTCACCGACAGCGCGTAGCCGAGTGCACCACCGATCAGCAGGCCGCCACGAGCGATCGAGAGGATCATGTCGGCCTCGTAGCCGTCATCGGCCACCATTTCAGCCAGCGTGCGGGAGGCCTTTCCGAAGATCTCCCACGTCATGATCTCGCGCTCATTCGACACGCCGACTCCCTTCTTACCTCGATGGCGGACGACTTCGTCCGGATCGTCGCGAACGTTTTCGTCCGACATCCCAAATGTAGACGAGGGCCCACCCTCGACGACCAATCCCGCGTTGACTTGTTGTCAACTCAGACGACCGTGACACCCTTCAGGTGATCCTTGGGCAACGGCAGGCGGGGATCCATCTTTTGCAACGCGTCGAGAACGATCTTGGCCACGGCCAGATCACGCACCCACTTCACGTCGGCCGGAATCACGTACCACGGGGCGTGCGGTCGCGACGTCTCGCGCAGCACGTCCTCGTACGCCTCCTGATACGAGGGCCAGATCTCGCGATCGCTCAGATCACTGGGATCGTGCTTCCAACTGCTCTCGGGGTTGTCGATGCGCTTCTGCAATCGCTGTCGTTGCACATCGTGGGAGACGTGCAAGTAGAACTTCAGGATCGTGGTGCCCTCGTCGACGAGCATCTGCTCGAAATCACGCACGTGCCGATATCGGGCGCGCCAGGTCTCCTCGGGCACCAGATTCTTCACGCGGGGCACCAGGATGTCCTCGTAGTGGCTGCGGTTCCACACACCCACCTCGCCCCGGGCCGGTAGAGCCGCATGGCAACGCCACAAGTAGTCGTGCTGCTTCTCCGTACCGGCGGGAACCTTGAAGCTGACCACCCGCACGCCCGCCGGATTCATCCCGGTCATCACGTGGCGAACCAATCCGTCCTTGCCAGAGGCATCGCGTCCTTGCAGGATGATCAACAGACTCTGGTTCGCCTCGGCCATGAGACGGTGCTGCAGAAATGCCATCTGGCCGATCACCTTGGCCAGCTCACCCTTGGCCGAATCCTTGTCCCATCCGAGGGTCTCGTCGGTCGACCGGAGATCCAGATCGACGGGCTTGTTGGCCGGGATCAGGAATTTCTTCATCAACTTGTCGACCATGTGCCAACCGTATCGGAGAGTGCGACGAGGCTCCGGATTCCGCGACGGAGGGTCGCGTCACGGACGGTCATGAGGTTTCGAACGGGCAATGCCGACATCCGCTACGACAGCAATACCCACGGTCGGCCAGGAATCGGGCGGTGAAGACCGTGTACCCACTCACCGGATCCCGGTAGGTCGGTCGACGACCCCGCACCGCCGCGTCGTGGCGCCGCATCACCTCGGCGTGGAAATCGGTGCCGGATGGCAGTCGGCGCTCCAATGGAACCTCGATCCCGTCGGGGCGAATCTGATCGGGAGAGGCCATGAGCCATTGTCGTCCACGATCCTCGGAGACGACGGGTCGAAATTCACATGTCTTCCTTGACCTCGGCACACCACCGACTAGGGTACGGGCGTGCACGACGGTGGGGGCCGCGAGACGTCTGCTTCCCCGATCGTCGTCACGACGTCAACAACTCCGGCTCCGATGGAACCGGTCGACAAGGGGGAAAGCACGTGAAATCACGCAAACTGCGCTCGGGGCGTGTCCTCGGCGCGACGCTTGCGGGCCTCATGATCTTCACCGTTGCCTGTGGTGGCAACGATGACGGCAGTGGCTCGGGCGACACCGAGACAACCGACGGCGGCTCCGGCAACGAGGGACCCACCACCGAAGCACCCACCACCGAACCCGAGGGCGACCCCGTTGCCGGTGGCACTCTTCGCTACGGCATCGAAGCCGACGTCGACGGATTGAATCCGACCTCGTCCGCCCTGTCAGCCCCGGGCCTCTTCATGGCGAACATGGTGTTCGACACCCTGGCCGCCGTCGACACCGAGGGCAACGCGGTCCCGTACCTGGCCGAATCGTTCACCCCGTCGGCCGACTTCAAGTCATGGACCATCAAGGTCCGTGAGGGCATCAAGTTCCACGACGGCACCGACCTCACCGCCGACGCCCTCATCAAGGCGTTCGAACTGGAGCGCACCGATCCCCTCGTGGGTCTGGCCGTGAAGCCGTACTACCCCGAGACCGGAGCCGTCGAGCGCATCGACGACTTCACGGTGAAGTACAACCTGCTCGAGCCGAACATGTTCTTCCCGCACGCCATCACGGGTCAGCTCGGTTACATCCCGTCGCCCACCTGGGTGGACGCGGCCCTGGCCGACCCGACCTTGAACCAGAAGCCCATCGGCACCGGACCGTTCAAGTACGACAGCCGCAGCCAGGACTCGGTCACCAAGTTCGTGCGCAACGAGGAGTACTGGAACGGAACCGTCTGGCTCGATGCCGTCGAGTTCTACCCGGTCACCGATCCCGACACGCGCGTGGAGTTGTTGCTGAACGGCGAGCTGGAGGGTATGCAGACCACCGACCCGGCGCAGTTCGTGACCTTGCGCGAGGACCCGTCCATCGTCAACACCTTCGACGACACCGCCGAGGAGAGCTTCGTCATGATCAACTCGTCGAAGGCGCCCTTCGACGACATCCGCGCCCGCAAGGCCCTCACGTTGGCCACGCCGCGCCAGAAGTACAACGAGCTCTTCGGTCTCGGTGAGAACCGTCTCGCCGACCAGATGTTCACCGCGGAGAGCCCGTATTACAACCCCGACGTGAAGCAGGAAGCCGACGACCCGGATGCCGCCGTGGCGTTGGCCACCGAGTACTGCGGCGAGTTCCCCGAGAACTGCACCGACGGCAAGATCAACATGGAGTTCCAGTGGTCCGGTCCCGCCGTGGTCCAGACCCGCATCGCCGACTTGTTCGACGAGGCGTGGAGCGTGGCGTTCAACGTGACGCGCCAGGAAATCCAGCAGGACCTGCACATCCAGGAGACCGCGCTCGGTGCCTACAACGTGGTGACGTGGCGTCAGTTCGGTGCGGACGACCCGTGGGCCGACAACGTGTGGCTGATGTGTCGCAACGTGGGTGGTCTGGCCCTGAACTGGCCGCGGTACTGCGACGAGGATCGCGACGCCCTGCTCCTGCAGGCGATCAACACGGACGATCCCGCCGAGCGCGCGTCGTTGTACCAGCAAGTGGTCCAGAACATCAACGAGGCCTACACGTACATCTTCCTGCAGCACACCATCTGGGGCAATCCGATGAAGGACACCGTTCGCGGCGTCTGCAATCGCACCACGCCCGAGGGTGTGGCCCTGAAGTGCTACAGCAACGGCCGCGCCTGGTTCAACACCGCCTGGATGGGCTGATTCGACCCATCGGTCGGAATCAGAAGAGAAAATGAGCACTGACCGATGAGGTTCTGGTTGCAGCGGGTCGCCATGGCGGTTCTGTTGTTGCTGTCCGTGAGCGCGCTCACGTTCGGCGCAATGAACATCCTTGGCGACCCGCTGTTCAACATCCTCGGCCCGGTGGCCGGGGACGTGAACAATCCCGACAGCGTCAAACTGATCGAAAAGGCCAAGTCCGAGTTCGATCTCGACGAGCCCTTGGTCGTTCGCTACGGACTGTGGCTGTCCGACTTCGTCCGTGGCGACATGGGTGTGCAGTTCAGTTCGGACGGCCAGCCTCCCGTGAGCGACCTCATCAAGGAACGACTACCGCGAACGGCCACGCTCGTTCTGCTGGCCCAACTCATGGCCATCGCCATCGCCATTCCGTGGGCGCTGGCCACGGCATCGCGTGCCGGTCGACTCTCCGACCGCATCTCCACCATGAACACCTTCTTCCTGGTGGCCATGCCGAACTTCGCGTTGGCGATCATCCTGAAGTTCGTGTTGTCCATCAAGTTGGGGTGGATGCCCCTCACCTACGTCGCCAACGACCCGTTGTCATCTCGGCTGTGGCAGATGGTGTTGCCGGCGCTCACCATCGCCCTTCCGGTGGCGGCCGTCTTCCAACGTCTGTTGCGCACCGATCTCATCACCACCCTGCAGCAGGACTTCATCCTCATGGCCCGCGCCAAGGGGTTGTCCCGCCGACGGGTGCTGTTCCGTCACGCTTTGCGCCCGTCGTTGTTCAGCTTCATCACCGTCGTCGGGCTGAACACCGGTGCGCTCATCGGCGGATCGATCGTGGTCGAGACGATCTTCCGCATCCCCGGCATCGGTTCCAGTTTGGTGGAATCGGTGCTGCGCGAGGACTTCCCCGTGGTTCTGGCGATCGTCATGATCGTGGCCGTGGCCTTCGTTCTCATCAACCTTCTCGTCGACATCCTGTACTCCATCATCGACCCGAGAGTGAGACGATGAGCGGCACCGACAATCTCGTGACCACCGACGACGCATCGGATGTGGCCGTCGCCGACGAGGCCGTGAAGCGCCGTCTCGGATGGGGCTTCTGGCTCTGCATCGGGTGGATCGTCCTCATGATCATCCTGGCGTTCCTGGCCCCCTATCTGTCCATCAAGGATCCCAACGCCAACTTCATCGACATGAGCGGCAAGGGACGCCCGCCGTACGGTCCCTCGATGGATCACTGGTTCGGCACCGACAAGGACGCTCGCGACATCTTCTCGCGCACGTTGTACGGCGCCCGCATCTCGCTCACCGTCGGCTTCGTGGCCATCGCGTTCGGCCTCCTGGTGGGCGGAGCCCTCGGCATCCTCGCGGGCTACTTCCGTGGGTGGTTCGACCGCATCATCTCGTTCCTCTTCGTGATCCTGCTGTCCTTCCCCTCGCTCGTGTTGGCCATCATGCTCACGTCGCTCATCGAGCGCAGCCTGCTCACGATCTCGCTGGTTCTGGGAGTTCTCTCCATCGCGCCCGTCGGTCGTCTCGCCCGGGCGTCCACGTTGCAGTACGCCGATCGGGAGTTCGTCACGGCCGCGCGTCAGATCGGTGCCACGAATCGTCGCATCATCCTGCGCGAACTTCTCCCGAACGTCGTGATCCCCATGGGCGCACTGGCTCTTCTCGGAATGGCCGTCGCCATCGTGGCCGAGGGCGGCTTGGCCTTCCTCGGATTGTCCGTCGAGAAGGGAATCACCTGGGGATCCCTGATCCAGTTGGGCTCGGAGGGGTCGACGACCCTGCAGAAGTCGCCCTGGATCGCCTTCTTCCCCATCTTCGTGCTGTTCTTCACGGTTCTCGCGTTGAACTTCGCCGGCGACCGGCTGCGCACCTACCTCGACGTGAAGGAGTCCGCACTGTGAGCGACAACGTCGAAACGGAGCTGCTGCTCGAGATCTCGGATCTGAAGACCCATTTCCGCACGCCGCGTGGCACCGTTCGCGCCGTCGACGGGGTGTCGCTCTCCCTCGAACGCGGCAAGGCCCTCGGCATCGTGGGCGAATCCGGTTCGGGCAAGACCATCCTGTCGCGATCCATCATGGGATTGCTGCCCCGCTCCGGAGTCATCCGCGAGGGCTCGGTGAAGTTCCGGGGCCAGGAGATCCTGGGTAAGTCGACCAAGGAGATGCAGAGCGTCTGGGGTCGCGAGATGGCCATGATCTTCCAGGACCCCATGACATCGCTCAATCCGGTCATGAAGGTCGGTCGACAGATCGCCGAGCCGTTGATGCTCCACCTCGGCATGAACAAGGTCGAAGCCCGACAGACCGCCGAGAAGTTGTTGCGCGACGTGCGCATCCCCGAGGCCACGCGTCGCCTCGACCAGTACCCGCACGAGTTGTCCGGCGGCATGCGCCAGCGCGTGATGATCGCCATCGCGTTGGCGTGCGGACCCACGCTTTTGTTCGCCGACGAGCCCACCACCGCCCTCGACGTCACGGTTCAGGCCCAGATCCTCGAGCTCATCAACGAGCAACGTCGTGATCGCAACATGAGCCTCATCCTGGTCACCCACGATCTGGGTGTCGTGGCCGGCTTCACCGACGAGATCGCGGTCATGTACGGCGGCAAGTTGGTCGAGAAGGCGCCCACCAAGGTGCTGTTCGAGCGCATGAAGATGCCGTACACCGAGGCCCTGCTGGAGAGCATCCCGCGTCTGGACCAGCCGTCCCACTCGCGACTGGCCGTCATCCCCGGTCGTCCGCCCGATCTGGTGAACCCGCCGCGGGGTTGTCGCTTCGCACCCCGGTGCGCCTACGTGCGCGACCGCTGTCTCACCGAGGAACCCCAACTCACCGTGGCCGAGAGTCCCGATCACGTGTACGCGTGCCACTACCCCGTCGGTTCGCCCGAGTATCACGAGCGCCGCGTCGAGCTGTCGAAGGCGTCGACCGCGGTGGGAGGTTCCAACTGATGGCCGGCACCGGTAAAGCGCACTTGCGACCCGAGGGCGAGGCCCTGTTGCGGGTCGAGGATCTGGTGGTCGAGTTTCCCGTCGGTCGCACCGGTCTGAAGGTGAACGCGGTCACCGGGATCTCCTTCGACGTGCTTCGCGGCGAGACCCTCGGCATCGTGGGCGAATCCGGTTGCGGCAAGAGCACCACGGGGCGCGCCATCATGCAGTTGCCCCGACCCACCTCGGGAAGCATCGTCTTCGACGGTCAGGATCTCACCAAGCTCGACAAAGAAGCCATGCGTGCCGCGCGCACGAAGGTCCAGATGATCTTCCAGGATCCCATCTCGTCGCTGAATCCCCGTCGCAAGGTTCGTGACATCGTCATGGAGCCGCTCAGCATCTGGAAACGCGGTACCAAGGAGGAGCAGGCGGCCGCGGTCGACAAAGTGCTCGAAGAAGTGGGCATCGATCCGCAACGCGCGGCCGAGAGCCTTCCCCACCAGTTCTCGGGCGGACAATGCCAACGCATCTCGATCGCGCGTTCGCTCGTTCTCGATCCCCGCATGATCATCTGCGACGAACCGGTGTCGGCGCTCGACGTCAGCGTTCAGGCGCAGGTCCTCAACCTCCTCGAGGATCTGAAGAAGGCCTACGGACTCACCCTCATCTTCATCGCGCACGACCTGGCCGTGGTGAAGAACATCAGCGACCGGGTGGCGGTCATGTACCTGGGCAAGTTCTGCGAGATCGGCGCGAGCGACGACATGTACGCGCGTCCGGCGCATCCGTACACCAAGGTGCTCCTCGATTCGATCCCCGTGCCCGATCCGAACGCCACGGTGGGCAAGGTCGCCGTCGAGGGCGAACCGCCCTCCCCCGTGAATCCGCCCTCCGGATGCCGCTTCAATCCGCGCTGTCCGAACGCCTCCGATCGTTGCCGCAGCGAGGAGCCCACCTTGCGCGAGATCGAGCCCGGACATTTCGTCGCGTGTCACCACCCGCTGTTCGGTGGCGAGGCTCCGGTGTCGGTGCGCACCGCCTGATTCAGCGGTTCGAATATTTCGGCGGGCGCTTCTCCATGAAGGCCCTCATGGATTCGCGGGCGTCCTCGGTGTGGCTCGACATGATCTGTTGACGATTCTCCAGATCGATGGCCGACTGCATCGCGGGGATCTCGAGCGCGGTCCACATGGCCTCCTTCGTGAGGTACACACCGAACGGCGTGTTCGCCATGATGAGTTCGGCTTTGGCCAGAGCGGCCTCCTCCAAACGATCGGGTTCGTGCAGCTCGACCACCAGGCCGATGCGCAACGCCTCCTCGGCATCGACGACGCGACCGGTGAGCATCATCTCCTGGGCCCGCGCCACACCCACGATGCGGGGCAACAACCAACTGGTCCCGATGTCGCACGCCGAGAAACCCACGCGGATGAACGCCACGTTGAACTTGCCGGCGGTGGACGCCAACCGCACGTCACTGCCCAGCACCAACGCCAATCCCCCGCCCGCCGCCGCTCCGTTGACGGCGGCGATCACCGGCTGCGGGATCGAACGCAGACGGGGAATCAAGGTGGCGATGTGCTTCTGCACCGCGAACGCGCGTTGGGTGGGGCCCATGTCGTCGGTGTGCGGAGCCGAGCCGTATCCGCCCAGATCCAATCCGGCGCAGAAACCACGACCGGCTCCGGTGAGCACGACGACCCGGCAGTCCTTGTCCACGGCTATCTCGGCGAGCGTCTCGTGCAGGGTCTCCACCAGTTCGGCCGACATGGCGTTGAGCCGATCGGGGCGATTCATTCGCAGCACGACCACGCCGTCCCGTGGGCGTTCGACGAGCAGGACCGGATCCGAGGGAGAAGAACTCATGCACCCATTCTGACAGTCGTGCGGAGGCCATCGGAGCGTCCGAAGCCGTGCTCTGTGGGGGTGTTAGCGTCTCTCCCACGCCGATTCACGGCGCTTCCGCAGCCATGAACGAGTCCGCCTCCTCTCCCGTCGCCGACGCAACCGAAGAACATCGGACCTGGGTCGCGGCGCTCAAGGCGGCCGCCTTCGCTTTCTTCGTGTCGCGGATCATGGTGATGGTCGGTGCGGCCATCGTGGCCGCCGAGATGCGCGCCGACGAGAACAAGATCCGCTCGCAGATCCTGTTCGGACTGGACCGCAAGGTCGACCCCCACTCGCGAGGATTGGTGTTGCCGCGCTCGGCCGGCCGCATGATCCTCGACGTCCTCACGTCGTGGGACGGCATCTGGTATCTGCGCATCACCCGATTCGGTTACCCCTCGTTCGTCCCCCCGTCGATCACCTACGAGGAACCACAGGCCCGGGTGGCGTTCTTTCCCGCGTATCCCTACGCCGTGCGCTGGCTCGACCGGATCCTCCCGGGTGGCGACACCTTTGCGGCTCTGGCACTCAACCTCGCGCTCGGTGTGGTCTTCATCGTTCTCGTCGGTCTGCTGACCCGCGCTTGGTTCGGCGTCCGATACGCCCGGACGGCGATGGTGTTGTGTGCCGTCTTCCCCGGCAGCTTCGTGCTCTCCTTCGCGTATTCCGAGGCCCTGCTCCTCACCATGGCGGCGGCCACGTTGTTGGCGCTCCACCACGAACGATGGTTGATCGCGGGACTCTTCGCCGCGCTCGCCAGCGCCACGCGTCCGAACGGTGTCGCCGTCATCGTCGCGTGCGCCGTGGCCGCGGCGATCGCCATCCACAAGCGGCGCGATTTCCGGTCGTTGGCGGCACCGCTGCTCGCACCGGTCGGATTCGTCGGATACCAGTTGTGGATCGATTCGCACGCCGACGAGAGTCGCGTCTGGTTCCGCGTGCAGGGAGAGGCGTGGAAGGAAGGGGCGAGCTTCGGCCTCACCGCCATCCGACGAACGCTGGAGACTTTCACGCAGCCCCTCACCTCGCCGACCGACATGATCACGGCCGCATCGTTCCTCGGCACCCTCGCGCTCGTCTGGATCGCGTGGAAGCGCCACCGATTGCCCCTGCCCGCCGCGGCGTATTCGGCGGTGGTCGTGATCCTGATGCTGTTGCCCGCCACCGTCACGGCGCGTCCGCGGTTCATGTTCACGGCCTTTCCCCTCTTCATCGCCGCCGCCGTCTGGTTCGACGCCCCCCGTCGCAAGGAATGGTGGCCTTACGTCGTCGGAACCGGAATGGCCGGACTGGTCACACTCACGGCGCTCTACGGCGTGTTGGGAGTGGTGCCTTGATCCGAACGGTTCGCCGATGGGCCGAACGGAACGTCCTTCATGTTTCGTTGGCCCTCCTCGCGTACGTTCCGTTACTGCTCACCGCGCCGGGCAAGGTGCCCGGCGACACCAAGCTGTATCTCTACCTCGATCCGTGGCGCCTCATGTCGGACGCCGCGTTCAGTTGGGATTCGCGGCAGTTCGGGGGTTGGGTGCCCCATCAGAACGTCGGATATCTGTGGCCCTCGGGTCCGTGGTTCGCTTTCTTCGACGCCGTGGGCTGCCCCGACTGGATCGCGCACCGACTGTGGATGGCGACTCTGCTCTTCGTGGCCGGGTCCGGAGTCGTTCACCTCGGACGCCGTCTGGGTCTGAGCCCGACCACCGTCGCGGTCGCGGCGTTCGCCTACCAGTTCACGCCCTACGTTCTCCCGTACATCTCGCGAACGTCGGCGTTGCTGCTGCCGTGGGCGTTGCTCGGCTGGATCGTGGCCGCCACCATTCGGTTCACCCACGAGCGGAGGCTCGGAGCGCTCGCGGTGTTCGCCCTGTTGATCCTCTCCTCGGGAGGGCTCAACGCCACCGCCCTGCTCGTCATCGCCCCGGCCCCCGTGGCCGTCATCGTCGATGCCGTGTGGCGGCGGAAGGTGTCGATCCGGTCGGCGCTCGTCACCACGGCC
>WLEG01000004.1 GCA_009704425.1 Actinomycetota bacterium
CACGTTCGTGTACACGAGCTCGGCCGACAGGTTGAAGGCCAGGATGTCGAACTCGTCGGCCGAACGATGCGTGTCGACCGAGAACAACGGGATTCCACGTTCGCGCATGAGCGCCTCGAGGTCGACCCAGGGCGCGTACGTACGCTCGGCGACGGCGTCGGGGCGCTCATTCAGGATCTCGTACAGGATCTGCAAGCCCTGATTGGGCAGGCCGACCTCGTACACATCGGGGTAAGCGAGGAGCCAGGCCACTTTGCCGTGACCATGCTGGGGCGACGCTGCCCCGTCCTCGCAGCCGATGTAGCGGGCTGGTTTGCGCACCCTCGCGAGGAGCGGTTCGAGCCGCGGCCAGAGGGATGACATGACCCTCGAAGTGTACCGGCGACCCCGCCCCGCCGGAGCCCGATCCTGTGGATAAACCCCTACCGGAGTCGCCGCATGTGGACGCTCTCGACCAGTCCGATCATGATGGCGAAGGCGATCAGCGACGATCCCCCGTAGCTGACGAAGGGCAGGGGCACCCCGGTCACGGGCATGATTCCCATGGTCATCCCGATGTTCTGGAACACGTGCCAGAGGATGATGCCGAAGATCCCGGCGCAGAGATACGAACCGAAAGTGTCCCGGGCCAGGTTGGCCACGCGCCAGATTCGGAACAACATCAGACCGAACAGACCGACCACCAGTCCCCCGCCGAGCAAACCGAACTGCTCGGCCACCGCCGAGAAGATGAAGTCGCTCTGCTGAACCGGAATGAACTTGCCGTTCGTGAGCGGCCCCTGCAGGTATCCCTTGCCGAACCAGCCACCCGTGGCCACCGCCCTCTTGGCGTAACGAACCTGGAACACGTACTGCTGCAGGCTCTCCTCGGTGGAGTTCTGGTTGATGAAGGCTTCGATGCGTCGCAACTGGTATCGGTCCACGATGCCCGCGACGATGGCGGCGGCGATGGTCGCCACGGTGAGCACCGAGATCAGCGCGAGATAGCGCAACTTGGCCCCCGCCATCACCAGCACGCAGATGGCGCCCACGATCATCACGAAAGCCGAGCCGAGGTCGGGCTGCACGATGATGAGCGCCACCGGCACACCCACCAGCAGCAGTCCGGTGATGAACTGCGAGTAACTCATGACCGACTCGCGCGACTCGCTGTAATACGCGGCCAGCGCGACGAGAACCGCCGGCTTGGCGAACTCGGCGGGTTGGAACGAGATCGGACCGAGGTCGAACGACAGACGCGCACCCCCGCGCAAGGCGCCGGCCGACAGCACCATCACCAGTGCGATGACCGAGACGCCGTACAGGAAATAGGCGCGATCGTTGAGCAGCGTGTAATCGAACGACATCACCACGGCCAGAACCACCGCCGACACGATGAGGAACACCACCTGCCGGGTGGCGAACCAGTACGGGTCGCCGTCGATCTTCCAGAACGTCGCGCTGTAGATGGAGAACGCACCGACGACGGCCAGGATCACGACGGTCGAGATGAGGACCCAGTCGATGTTGCGCTGCGGGGAACCGAGGCTCGACCGGATGTTGCCCAATCCACTGTCGGGCCTCCGCTTCATGATGGGGAGTGCCATCAGTCGCGCCCGCCGTAGGCCGCGCCACCGAGACAACGTGTGCTGGGCAGTCGACGTTCGGGTGCGGCCACCAGGGACTCGGTGTTCAACGGGTTCGACGGAACCACCGGGCCCATGTTCGCCGCACCGGCGACCGCCATGAACATGCACTTCACCACGGGCGCCGCGGCCTTGGCGCCGTAGCCGGCTTTCTCGAGGTACGCCGACACCACGATGGGTCGCGTCGGATCCAGGCTGAACGCCCCGAACGCCGACGAGTCGTTCCAGGGAAGGCTGGCCGCGCCCTGCGCCGTGCCGGTCTTGCCCGCGATGGGCAGGTCCTTGTAGGGGTAGCTCTTGAACAATCTTTCACCGGTGGTGGCGTGGTAACTGCCGTTGTCGGTGCCCGGGCCGGTGATCACCCGGGCCAGGCCCTTCACGATGGGGTCCAACACGTCGGGAGGAATGTTCAACGAACGAATGGTGTTCTTCAACCCGAGGTTCAGCACCACCGACGACTGCGACAGATCGGCCACACCCACCTGATCCGAATCCGGGGTACCGGGCGACAGAAGGGCCAACGCGATCAACGGACGGTTGACGTCGCCTCCGTTCCCCAACGCGCCGTACGCCTGCGCCAACTGCAACGGTGACGCGGCCAACAAGCCCTGGCCCACCGACAGCTGCACGTTGTCACCGACCAGGTAGTTCGGGCTCTCGCCTTCCATCAGCACCCCGTCCTCGACGAGTTGACGCTTGCTCTCCTTGTCGGGAACGCGACCCGCGGACTCGTAGGGCAGGTCGATACCGGTGCGCGACCCGAAACCGAACTTGCGCACTTCTTCCTGAAGGATCGGTTGACCTCCCCGCTCGGAGAAGATCTCCTCGCCGATCTTGTAGAAGAAGGTGTCGGTGGACACCGCGAGCGCATCCTCGACCGTGACCGAGCCGTAACGGCACGCGTAGTTGCCACCGCCGCACAACGCGTTTCGGAAGATGCACTTGACCACCTGGCAGGTCTCCCGATCGATGCTGACCAGGGTGTACGAACCCTGGTCCAGGTAGCGATAGCTCGCTCCTCCCGGTAACTGACCGGTGGCCAGCGCGGCGTAGGCGACGAACGGCTTGAAACTGGAGCCCAGGTTGTACTGACCCGAGATCGCCCGGTTCACGAGCAACGACTGATCGGGGTCCTTGGTGTTCGGGAAGATCTGCGCGAACTTGTCGCCCGAGATTCCCGAGTTGAACCATCGATTGTCGAACGTCGGATAACTGGCGAGCGCCAACACCTCACCGTTCGAGTAGTCCATCATGACCACCGAGCCCGCCGGGGCTTTCAGATTGGCGCACTCCGGGAACTGGGGCTTCACCAACTGCTTCTTGTCGTCCTTGGCCTGGCACGCGACGATGAAGCGGTTCAATCGAAGCTGGGTCTCCAGAGCCTGCTCGGCGAACTGTTGGTAATCGAGGTCGATCGCGAGCTGCAGATCGTTGCCGGGCGTGGGCTCCACGCGCTCGACGACGCGCAGGATGGCGCCACGGGAATCGACCTCGTACCGGACGAAACCGGGGGTGCCACGCAGGTAGGGCTCGAAGATCTTCTCCACGCCGAACTGTCCGACACGTTCGTTGAGGTCGTAGCCGAGGTCCTTGTATTGCGCGGCGTCGCTCTTGGTGATCGCCCCCAGATAACCCACCACGTGGGCCGCCAAGGGAGCGTAGGGATATTCGCGCTTCCACTGAACGGTGGCGTCCACGCCGGGGAAGTCCTCGGAACGCTCGAGCAGATAGGCGACCGTCTCCTCGCTCACACCCTCTTTCAGCGGCATGGGAAGCAACGGGCTGTACCGCGAGCCCGTCCGCTCGCCGGTGGACCCGATCGGACCCGCGTAGCGGGTCTCCATGTCCTCCACTTCCATGTCGAGCACCGGCGCCAACCGCGAGAAGAGTTCGAGTCGATCCTCGTCGTCGCGCATGGCCTCCCACGCCACGGTGACGGCGACGATGCGTTCGTTGTCGGCCATGATCCGACCCTCGCGGTCGAAGATCCGACCGCGCTCGGGAAGCAACTTCACGGTGCGGGTCTTGTTGGACTGCACCTTCAACTCCAGCGACGACGAATCGACGACCTGCAGGAACCACATGCGAAGGCCGAGCGCCGTGAAGATGACGGTGGCCACCACGCCGAGTGCCACCAGACGCGAGGATCTCCGATCAGTCGCCATGCGAACAGCCTGCCATCGATGCGTGGCTCGGGGGATTCACCCGCCGCGTGGCACTCACAGGAACACCTCCGACGGAGGCGCGAGACGCTGCGACCGCCGCACCGCCAGACACCATCTCATCGCGGGCACGACCGCGTAACTCGCGATCCCGTTGAAGATCGCCACCACGATCATCACCTTCACGAGACGGGCCGAGATCCATCCCTCGACTCCGATCCAGTTGGCCACCACGGGTTGGACGAACATGGCCGACGCGGACAGACCGGCGCAGGTGACCGCGTTCAGCCAACGCGGGTTGGCCAACGAGGCGGAAAACGCGAATCCACCGGCGAACCCGGCGAGACCGTAGACGAGCGACGACAAACCGAGCGGAGACGTGAGAACGAAATCGAACATCAGACCGAGAACGAAACCGGCCAGCGCACCTCCTTCGGGTCCGGCCGCGACCCCGGCCCCGATCGACATGCACAACATCAACTGGATCACGATCCCGAACGGCGTGAGTTCGGACAACAAGGTGGTTTGCAACGCGAGCGCGGGCAACCCGACCATCAACAACCGGACCAGGGGACGATTGACGAGATCGATCATCCGCCCGACACCACCGGCTGATACAGGAGGACGCGCACGAAGTTCAAGGTGGTGAGGCGCGCGGTGAGACGCACCTCGAGAACCGCACCCGCCGTGCCGGTGCGCTCGACGATCTTGATGACGCGACCGACGACGATGCCACGGGGGGCCAAGCTGCTCGACCCTCCGGACGTGATGACGAGGGCACCGACGCGAACCTCGCCGAACCGGGCGTTCTGGTCGACGAACTCCACCACCGGCGCCTTGTCCGGTCCGCGACCCCGGAAGATGCCCGTTTCCACCGAGGGCAGATTGTTGATGTCGATGGTCGTGGTGGGCGCCTGGGTGGTCTCCCCCGGCGCGATGGTCGACACCGCCACCGACGTGGGGGTCAACGCTCCGAAGTCGACGCCGCTGAGATCCACGGTGGTGGTCGTGGAGGTGGACGACGCGGGGAGCGTGGTCACCGCGGCGGGGCCGGCCCCGCCGGTCGTCGGTGACCCCGGCGCGGCGGACACCACGGAGCTGGTCGTCGTCGTGGGAGGACGCGTGGTGGTCGTGGTGGTGCTCGTGCTCGTCGTGGTGGTGGTCGACGTGGTGGTGGTCGTCGTCGATTCGGGATCCTCGCCCTGATTCACGATCTGCACGGGAATGGCGTACTGCACGTCACTCGTCAGCATGACCACCGACCGATTGGGGAACACCTGGGTGACCTTGCCCACCAGTCCGGCCGCGTTGACCACGGCCATCCCCACCTGCAGCCCCCGATCGGATCCCTGGTTGATCTCCACCGTCTGCGAGAAGTTGGACGGTGAACCACCGATCACCTGCGCGGTCACCGACGACACGTCGGCGAGGTTGTCGATGCCGTTGAGGGCCAGCAGTTCCTGGGCGTCGCGGACGATCGCCAGAGCCGCGATGAACGCACCCTCTTGTTGATCGAGTTGGTCGCGCAGACGTTCGTTCTCGGCCTCCAACTCGCCGTAGTTGGTGACACCACGCCACGCGTTCTGAATCGGTCGCGTGACCACACGGGTGGCTTCCTCTACCGGATGGAAGACGAACCCGAAGACGTTGCGCGCTCCCCCGACGATGCCGTTGCCCTGTTGGTCCAACGTGATCAGGAGGATCGACGTCAGGGCGAGCAGAGCCACGGCCCGGCGTCGGCTGACCGAATAGATCGGCATCGGTTCGCCCGCCCCTAGTCGCCGCTCTGGGAGAGCAATCCGCCCATCATCTCGATGTTCTCGAGCGCGCGTCCCGAACCGATGACCACCGAGTACAACGGATCGGGAGCGATGTTGATGGGCATTCCCGTTTCGTGGGCCAATCGCCGATCGATGCCGGCCAGCAGGGCACCACCGCCGGTGATCGTGATGCCCTGGTGCATGATGTCGGCCGCCAGTTCGGGCGGCGTCTTGTCGAGCGTGGTGCGCACCGCGTCGACGATGGCCGCCACCGGTTCGGCGATCGCCTCGCGCACCTGGTCGGTGGACAACGTGATGGTTCGTGGCAAGCCGCTGATGAGGTCGCGCCCACGGATCTCGGCCTTCATCTCCTCGGCGAAGGGCCATGCCGATCCCATCTGGATCTTGATGTCCTCGGCCGTGCGTTCGCCGACGGCGAGCGAGAACTCCTTCTTCAGGAACGCCACCACCGCTTCGTCGAGTTCGTCACCGGCGACGCGCAGCGACTGGGCGGTCACGATTCCGCCCAGGGAGATGACGGCCACCTCGGTGGTGCCGCCCCCGATGTCGACGATCATGTTGCCGCTGGGTTCGTGCACCGGCAGGTCCGCGCCGATGGCGGCCGCCATGGGCTCCTCGATGATGTGCACCGGCTTGCGTGCTCCGGCGTATTCGGCGGCGTCCTGGACGGCGCGTTGTTCGACGCCCGTGATGCCGGACGGCACGCAGATCACCATGCGCGGCTTGCTCCAACGGCTGCTGTGGACCCGCTGGATGAAATAGCGGAGCATCTTCTCGCAGACCTCGAAGTCGGCGATGACGCCGTCCTTCAGCGGACGCACGGCGCGGATGTGGCCGGGCGTGCGGCCCATCATGCGCTTGGCCTCTTCGCCCACCGCGACCGGCCGGCCGTCGGCCACGTCGAGGGCCACCACCGAGGGCTCGTTCAGCACCACACCCTGACCACGCACGTAGATCAGGGTGTTGGCCGTCCCGAGGTCGATCGCTATGTCGCGCCCGAGGGCCAGCGGGTTACTGCGGGCCATGGCCAGAGCCTCCTACGGTGTCGAGACCGGATCGAGTGTCGGCGCCGGGAACGGCACCGGCGAACCGGGTGAATCCCCGAAATGTTACAGATTGGGGAAGAAAATGCCGATCTCGCGGGCCGCCGACTCCAGTGAATCGCTGCCGTGGACCAGGTTTTCGGTGAAAAGGATGCCCAAATCGCCACGAATGGTGCCGGGGGCGGCCGAACGGGGGTTGGTGGCGCCCATCATCGTGCGCACGACCTCCCAGGTGTTCTCCGGTCCCTCGAGCACGAGAGCCACCACCGGGCCACGCGACATGAACTGCACCAGATCGGCGTAGAAGCCCTTGCCCACGTGCTCCTCGTAATGACGCGCCAACGTGTCGGCGTCGAGACGACGCAGCTCCATGGCCACGATCGTGAGTCCCTTGGACTCGAAACGGGACAGGACGGAGCCGACGAGGCCCCGCTCGACGGTGTCGGGCTTCAGCAGAACGAGGGTGCGATCAGACATGAGGGCAGGCTACCGGTGATACCCGTTGCGCCCTCAGGGCAGGATTTTGGTCACGTGGGGGCGCGCCGCACCGACCACGTAGAGCGAGCCGGTGACGAGGATCGCGTCGTCGGGTCCGGCTTCGTTCAACGCACGGTCGATGCCACGCTCCACCGAGACGGCCGATTCCACGGTGTCGCAACCCACTCGACGGGCGGCCTCCACCAGATCAGTGGCGGGCATTCCGCGCGGGGACGGCGCCGGACAACAGATCACGAGATCGAACTCGTCGGCCCGCAATGCCGACAACATGTCGTCGGGGTCGCGACCCTTCAGGCATCCGACCACCAGCACACGCCGTCCGGCCGGATCGAAGTCCTCGAAGAACACCGCCGCGCACACGTCGGCGCCCGCGGGATTGTGAGCGCCGTCGATGATCACCAGAGGCTGATGACCCATCACTTCGAATCGCCCGGGCATCGAGACCGAGGCCAACCCCTCGTCGATGACCTCCTGGGAGAGCGGTCGCGCGAAGAACGTTTCCACCGCGGTGATGGCCACCACGGCGTTGTCGGCCTGATGACGACCGTGCAGAGGGACGACGACGTCGGAGTAGATCGTGGTGGGAGTGCGCACACCGACCAGACGTCCACCGAGTGCCAGTTGGTTGCTGTCGACGTCGAAATCGGTTCCGCGAACCAGGAGCGACGCGCCGCCCGCGTCGGCGAAGATCTCCACGAGCTCGGGCGCGGTCTCACCGCACACCACCGCACTGCCCGGCTTGATGATGCCGGCCTTCTCGCGGGCCACGTCGGCCTTGGTCGGTCCGGCGAACTCGGTGTGGTCGAGACCGATGTTGGTGATGACGGCCACCTGGGCGTTCACGACGTTCGTCGCGTCCCATCGGCCCAGCAGTCCGACCTCGATCACCATCACGTCGACCGCCTCGTCGGCGAACCAACGGAACGCGGCCGCGGTGCAGATGTCGAAGTAGCCGGGCCGGATACCCGACAGCATCTCGAGGTCGGACACCGCGGCGATCTGCTCGGCGAAGGCCTCGTCGGAAATGGGTGAACCGTCGATGGTGAAACGCTCGTTCACCCGCTCGAGATGCGGGCTGGTGTAGGTGCCCACGCGCAACCCGCTCGCCATCAGCAAGCGGGTGACCATCTGTGCGGTGGAGCCCTTGCCGTTGGTGCCGGTGATGTGGACCACCGGAGCGCAATGCTGCGGATCTCCCATCAATTCGCACAGGCGCGTGATCACGTCGAGCGAGGGCGACTCGATTCGACCGGTCTTCTGGTACGAGGCCCGATCGTCGAGATACGCCAGAGCCTGCTCGTAGGTCATGGAGGGTTTCTCTGCGGGTCAGCTGGCCGCGCGACGCGGACGCGTCGCCCGGGCCGCGGTGCGCAACACCAGTTCGGGCGCCGACTTGTGGCGCACCGAGCCCTCGTCGATGACGACCTTGGCCACGTCGGCGCGACCGGGCAGGTCGAACATGACGTTGAGCAACGTCTCCTCGAGGATGGCCCGGAGTCCGCGGGCACCGGTGCCGCGCTCGAGCGCCTGCTCGGCGATGGCATCGAGAGCCGCGGGCGTCAGTTCCAGTTCCACGTCCTCGAACTCGAAGAACTTCTGGAACTGCTTCACCAACGCGTTCTTGGGCTCGATCAGGATCTGCACGAGCGCCGCCTTGTCGAGGTTGTGCACCGCACCGACCATCGGCAAACGGCCCACGAACTCGGGAATGAGCCCGAAGGACAACAAGTCCTCGGGCAGAACCTGGGCGAACAGATCTCCGGCGTCCTTCTCGGCCTTGCTGCGCACGGTGGCGTGGAAACCCACTCCCTTGTGGCCGATGCGCTGTTCGATGATCTTGTCGAGACCGGCGAACGCTCCACCACAGATGAACAGCACGTTCGTGGTGTCGATCTGGATGAACTCCTGGTGCGGATGCTTGCGACCGCCCTGCGGCGGCACCGAGGCCACGGTGCCCTCGAGGATCTTGAGGAGGGCCTGCTGAACGCCCTCGCCGGACACGTCGCGGGTGATGGAGGGGTTCTCGCTCTTGCGGGCGATCTTGTCGATCTCGTCGATGTAGATGATTCCGGTCTCGGCCTTCTTCACGTCGAAGTCGGCGGCCTGGATCAACTTCAGCAGGATGTTCTCGACGTCCTCACCGACGTAGCCGGCTTCGGTGAGTGCGGTGGCGTCGGCGATGGCGAACGGCACGTTGAGCATGCGCGCCAGCGTTTGGGCGAGGTGCGTCTTGCCGCATCCGGTGGGGCCGAGCAGAAGGATGTTGCTCTTGGCCAGCTCCACCTCGTCGCGACGCGAGACACCGGTCTCCTTCTGGTACTGCAGACGGCGGTAGTGGTTGTACACCGCCACGGCCAGAACCTTCTTGGCCTGTCCCTGACCCACCACGTACTCGTCGAGGAACGAGCAGATCTCACGCGGCTTGGGGAGTTCCTCGAGCCGGAGATCGGCGGCCTCGCCGACCTCTTCCTCGATGATCTCGTTGCACAGGTCGATGCATTCGTCGCAGATGTAGACGCCGGGACCGGCGATCAACTTCTTGACCTGCTTCTGCGACTTTCCGCAGAACGAGCACTTCAGGATTTCCCCGGTGTCTCCGAATTTCGCCACGATCGCCCTCCCTTCAGGTCGACAGCCTTACACATACCGACCGATCATCGGTTGGATACCGATGTGACTTGAGGATTCCCGGATGGTCGGCGAGAACCGCTGGTCAGCGAATGGGGCCGGTGCGGTCGACCACGGTGCGCGAGGAGATGACGTCGTCGATGATTCCGTAGGCCAGCGCCTCGCTGGCCTCCATCACGAAGTCACGATCGGTGTCGGCATGGATGCGCTCGATCGGCTGACCCGTGTGCTGGGCCAGGATCTCCTCGAGGATGTCGCGCATGCGGAAGATCTCCTTGGCGGCGATCTCGAGGTCGGTCACCTGGCCGTAGCCCACCTGCCCGTAGGGCTGGTGCAACAACACGCGACTGTGCGGCAACGCGAGACGCTTGCCCTTCGTGCCCGCGGCCAAGAGCACGGCCGCGGCACTGGCCGCCTGTCCGAGACAGATGGTGGCGATGTCGTTCTTGATGAACTGCATCGTGTCGTAGATCGCGAACAGCGCCGTGATGTCGCCACCGGGGCTGTTGATGTAGATGTTGATGTCCTTGTCGGGATTCTCGCTCTCGAGGTGGATCAACTGCGCGCAGACGAGATTCGCGATGGTGTCGTCGATGGGCGTGCCGAGAAAGAGGATGTTCTCCTTCAACAAGCGGCTGTACAGGTCGTAGGCGCGCTCACCACGATTGGTCTGCTCGACCACGGTGGGCACGTAGTAGTTGAAGGCCTCGAGATTCATGGTGGTCCTGTCAGTCCTGGTCGGGATGATCGTGGTCGGAGTGATCATGATCGGAATGATCATGCCCCGAGTGATCGTGGTTGTGGTGGTCGGCCTCGGAGTGTCCGATCACGGTGTCGCGGTCGAGCACGTTGCCGGCGGGATCGACGTACTCGACGCGGTGGATCAGCCAGTCGAGAGCCTTCGACTTGGCGATCTCGGCGGCCAGGTCGACGATGGCGTCGTTGGCCTGGTACGCGGCGCGCACCTGCTCGGCCGTGTACAGACGGATCTTCTTGTTCTTGCCCCCGCCCTGCATCTCGGCCTGACGGATGGCGGCCTCGTTGCTGCGGTCGGCCATACCCTCGAACTCGCGCTCGATGTCGTCCTCGGAGGCTTCCAGACCTTCGGCCAACACCACCGCGCGCAACGCCAGATCGACCTTGCACGCCTTGATGCTCTGCGGACGAATACCCTCGACGAACGACGCCGCGTCCTGGCCGGTGGCCTGCAACCACTGATCGATGTTGATGCCCTGCATCTGGAACTGACGAATGGTGTTCTCGACGCGACGCTGAAGGTCGGCGGCCACCATCGACTCGGGAGCGTCGATCTCGACCAACGCCGCCAGGGCATCGGTGACCTTCTCCACCACGCTGTTGCGGACCTGATTGAGTCGGTTGGTCGACAGCCGGGTGCGCACCGACTCGCGCCACGATTCCACCGTCTCGTGCCCGTCGATGTTCTCGGCGACCCACTCGTCGGTGGCGTCGGCGATGACCAGTTCCTGGACGGCGGTGACCGTCACCTCGAAATCGGCCGGGGTGTCGGTGCCCGAGGGGGTGTCGGTGAACGACAACGTGGTGCCCGCGGTGCTGCCGACGAGCTGATCGTCGAACGACGGGGCGACCCACTTCTTGCCGATCTCGTACGACCATTCGTCGACGGCCAATCCGGCCACCGGCTCACCGTCGCGACGGCCGATCAGGTCGACCACCACGTAGTCGCCCACCGCGGCCACGCGGTCGACGGTGGTGAGCTTGCCCAGACGACGACGCTCGGCGTCGACGACCTCGTCGACCTCGGCATCGGTCACGTCGATGGCGGGGACCTCCACGCGGAGGCCGCCGTAACCGGGGACCGTGATCACGGGACGCACCTCGCAGGTGGCGTCGAAGGTGACCGGGCCGGATTCCTGACCGCCCGTGATCTCGATCTCGGGCGTGGCGATGATGTCGACGTTCAGTTCGCGCACCGCCGAAGCCAGATGGCGGGGCACTCCGTCGCGCAACGCCTGCTCGCGGGCGGCGGCGATTCCGATACGGGCCTCCAGGACCTTGCGGGGGGCCTTACCGGCGCGGAAGCCGGGTAGGCGCACCTCCTGGGCGATCTTGGAGAATGCGGCGTCGATGTCACGGGCAAAGTCAGCCTCGTCGACTTCGACGGAGAGCTTGACGCGATTGCCCTCGAGGGTTTCACTTGTCGTCTTCACAGGGAGCCGAGTGTACCGGCGGTGTCGCATCGGGGCCCCACGGTGGGGCATGATTGGTGTATGCCCACGTGGAAGCCCCATGCCCTCGCCAAGCCGCACTCCGACCAGATCGACCTTCGCTTGGGTGACAAGGTGGTGGCCACGGTGGATTTGGCCGACGTGGAGGCCGGAACCGAGGGCAAGGTCATCCTCGCCAACGGTTTCAACTGGCAGCGATATCGCGTGTTGTTCACCAACGGTGTGGAATTGGGCGACCTCGACCACCGTCATCTCGCTCCGATCGGCCGCACCGCCAAGCGCTTGGCGAAGAAGGCCAAGCGGGGCTGAATTCAGTCGTCGCTGCGACCGCGACCGAATTCGAGGCGGGCGGCGAACACGGCCGCCTCGGTGCGCCGCTCCATGTCGAGCTTGGCCAACATGTTGCTGACGTAGTTCTTCACCGTTTTCTCGGCCAGATGCAGACGTTGACCGATCTGGCGGTTGGTGCAACCTTCGGCGATGAGGTCGAGGATGCGTCGTTCTTGCTCGGTGAGTCGCGCCAGTCGCTCGTCCTGCGGTGAGGGTTCACGAAGTCGCTTCAGCACCCGGCCCGTCACCGCGGGGTCGAGCAGGGACTCGCCACGGGCCACGCGTTGCACCGCCTGGATGAGTTCGTTGCCCCGGATCTGCTTGAGCACGTATCCGGACGCGCCGGCCATGATCGCCTCGAACAGGGCCTCGTCGTCGCTGTAGGACGTCAACATCAGGCAATACACGTCGGGGAACTCGCTGCGCACCTCACGACACACCTCCACACCGTTGCCGTCGGGCAATCGCACGTCGAGGATGGCCACGCGGGGCCGGGTCGCACGAATGCGACGCAGTGCGTCGTCGGCCAAACCGGCCTCGCCCACGACCTCGATCTCACCGGTGGATTCCAGGAGTGATCGCACGCCCTGACGCACGACCTCATGGTCGTCGAGCAGGAAGACGGGAATGGCGCCGACAGTCACACCCGAAGTCTGCCCCGCCCCCACCTCGTTGCACAGGGACGAAGGTCCCAAGACCCAAAGTCGACGAAGGTCCCAAGACCCAAAGTCGACGAAGGTCCCACGACCGGGGCCACCGAAGGTCCCACGACAACGGCTCGACGTCGAACGAATAGCGTGAGTGTCATGGCGTCACCCGCTCCGCACGAACGGATCGTCCTCGACGACGACGTGTTGCGTCACTCACTGGACCAGAGCCCCGACGGGTTGCTCATCTGTGACGCGGACGGAACGATCATGTACGCGAACACGGCTCTGTGCGTCATGACCGGCTATCGGGCGTCGGAGTTGATCGGTGGACCGATCGAGCGTCTGGTGCCCGCCGATCGTCGTGACCATCACGTGGCGCGACGTCGGGGTTACGCCGAACAGCCGCAGATTCGGCCGATGGGTCGCGGGCTGACGTTGTCCGCCACGCGTGCCGACGGGTCCGAGGTGCCCGTGGAGATCAGCCTGTCCCCCATCGAGGGCCCGCGCGGGACGATGACCATCGCCTCCGTCCGCGACATCAGTGAGCGTCTGGCCGACGCCGAGAAGCTGCGCGACACCCACGAGGCACTGGCATTGTCCGGTGAGCGCGAACGGATCGCGCGCGATCTCCACGACACCGTGTTGCAGCGTCTGTTCGGTTTGGGCCTCGAACTGCAGGCGCTCGGCGTGAAGGCCGCATCCGACGTGGCCCCGCGCCTCGAGACCGCCGTCGACGAGATCGATCGCATCATCAAGGAGATCCGCACGTCGGTGTTCACACTCGGCGCGGCGCGGCGCGACGGATCGCTCGGACAGGAGATCGGAACGATCCTCGCGCAGTCCTCGCGGGTGCTCGGGTTCGCGCCCCGTCTGCGCATCGAAGGTCCGGTGGAGAACATGGTCGGGCCGGCGTTGCGTCCCGATCTGACGGCGAGCCTGCGCGAGGCGTTGGCCAACGTGGCGCGACATTCCGAAGCCACCGAGGCCTCGGTCGAGATCGTCCTCGAGGATGTGCTCCTCACCATGCGCATCAACGACAACGGCAAGGGCCTCCCTCACCCGGAATCGCGATCGTCGGGCAATGGTTTGCAGAACCTGCGGGCGCGCGCGCTCGGTCATCGTGGCTACTGCACCGTTTCGTCCGAACCGGGCCGGGGCACCAGCGTGGAGTGGGTCGTCGAGGTCGGCTGAACCGGGCGACGCACGTCGACACGAAACGCATCCGTCGGTCGAGTCCACGGTTCGGTTCCCCGATTGGGACCAAAGTCCCCTCCCAACCTGTCGCTCTTCCCTGAGCGCACGCACCGTCGAGCGTCCAAGGTGGTCACATGAATCGAGACGATCGTTCCGTGTTGACATGGGGTTCCTTCGGAGTGGCCGTGGCGGCCTTGTTCGTCGCCATCGCCAGCTGGACCGGATTGACCGACACCGGTTCGGGTGACGCGCCGTCGGAGGGCTCGGGACCGACCGTCGTCGACGTGCAACTCTCGGAGTTCGCCATCACGCCCGCGGCCATCGTCGTCCCCCCGGGACCGGTGCAACTGCGCGTCACCAACATCGGCTCGATGGTCCACAACTTCTCGATCCCCGGCCTGTCGAAGAAGACCGCGGACCTGTTGGCCGGCGAATCCGAGACCCTCGACCTCGGCATCCTCTCCGAAGGGGCCATGGACGTTCTGTGCGAGATCGCCGGCCACGCGGGTTCGGGCATGGTGGGCACGTTGACCGTCACGTCGGGTGCCGCCCCTTCGGGATCAGCCGCCGGTGGCGACGGATTGCACGGATACGCCAACTGGCAGGAGATGGACCAGGCCATGGAAGTGCGGGCCAAGGCCTACCCCGCCGCGACGATGGGCGACAAGGGCGGCCGGATTCTCGAACCGACGGTGTTGGCCGACGGCACGAAGCAATTCGAGCTCGTCGCCAAGGAGGTCGACTGGGAGGTCGAGCCGGGCAAGATCGTCACGGCCAAGACGTACAACGGCGTCGTGCCCGGACCCGAGATTCGCGTGAACGTCGGCGACAAGGTGCGCATCGTCGTGACGAACGAACTGACGGAGTCGACGTCCGTGCACTTCCACGGCATCCGGGTACCGAACAGATACGACGGAGTGGATCCGTACACGCAGATGCCGATCATGCCCGGCGAGACGTTCGTCTACGAGTGGACCACGGTCGAGGCCGCCGTCGGCATCTACCACTCGCACCACGATGCGCAGATCCAGATTCCCGACGGGATGTTCGGCTCGTTCATGGTCGGCGAGATGCCCATCCCCGACGTCCTGAAGGAGAAGGGGTACACCCAGGTCGACAAGGAAGTGACGATGGTGCTCAACGACGCCGGAGTGATCGGGCTCTCGTTGAACGGAAAGTCCTTCCCCGCGACCGAGGCCTACACGATGCGCCTCGGACAGGTCATGATGGTCCACTACCAGAACGAGGGCCTGCAGGGTCACCCGATGCACCTTCACCAACCGGTCGGCTGGATCATCGCCAAGGACGGCGTTCCGCTGCTCACGCCGCAGCCGGCCGACACGATCTGGGTGTCCCCCGGTGAGCGCTACACGGTTCTGTACAAGGCCGTCGACACCGGGGTGTGGGCGTGGCACTGCCACATCCTCAGCCACGCCGAGGGCCCCAACGGAATGTTCGGCATGGTGTCCGCGCTCATCGTCACGCCGTGACCCGCACGGGCGGGAGTGCCCCTCTACCTCTACACTCTCGCCCGTGCCCCCCAGCGCCCAACCCCGACAAGACGCCACTCCCCTCGACGGTCGCCGCGAGCGTGGCGCTCGCAACAAGGCCGCCGTCGTGCAGGCTCTGCTCCAGTTGTACGAGGCCGGCGAGATCCAACCGTCGGCCGCGCGCATCGCCGAGATCGCCGGAGTCTCCGAACGTTCCGTGTTCCGCTACTTCGACGACATGGAAGATCTGGCGGCCACCGCCATCGTCATCCAGTGGGAACGGATCCACCAGTTCTACGAGGGCCTCGACGGTTCCGGGGATTTCGAGCAGCGGCTCGACGCCATGATCGAACACCGCTTGCGCCTGTTCGACAAGACCATCGGCGTCGGGCGGGCGTCGGCGGTCGTCTCGGCGCGGTCGGCCACCGTGGCCACCGCCATGAACCAGCGACGCACGATCCTGCGCACCCAGGCCGTCGAACAGTTCGCTCCCGAGATCGCGGCCCATTCCCAACCCGACGCCGTGTCGCGCATCGTCGATTACACGTTGAGCATCGAGAACATCGAGTACCTGCGTTCGAGCGTGGGCCTGTCGCGAAACCGCACGCGCGACACGTTGATGAGCGCGTTGCGCCTCGCGTTGAACTGACGCGGCCGACCCGCGGCGACGGGCGCCGGCGTCAACCGAGGAAGTCGAACTTGCGACGCCACTCGTCGAGGGCGACGTCGATCTGCACGGGCGCCACCGGAGCGGAAATCAGATAACCCTGCGCGGCGTCGCATCCGATGTCGCGAACCATGCGGAATTGATCGGGTGTCTCCACTCCTTCGGCCACCACGTGCAAACCGAGGGAATGTCCGACCTCCACCCCCGACCTCACCATCGGGTCCGGTTCGGCGGCGTCGATGTCGAGTCGTCCCACCATCGCCCGATCGATCTTGAGTTCGGTGAAGGGCGCCGCCAGCACCCGCTCGTAGTTGCTGCTCCCCGTGCCGAAGTCGTCGACGGCGAGACGGAAGCCGGCGAGACGCAAGCGGGTCAGGATCGACAATGCCGGTGCGGCCTCGGTGATCGGAGCGGTCTCGGTCACCTCGAAGGTCCAGGCTTCGGCCGGTGCCGCCTCGGTGAGCATGCGTTGCGCGCGACGTGGCAACTCCTCGTCGTTCAAATCGAGAACGGAGATGTTCACGCTGACATCGGGCATGGACTTGAGCGCCCGATACCGCAGACGATCACGGGCCGCCATCGCCATGACCGAATCGAGCAGCTCCGACGTTCGTCCCGCCTCTTCGATCAACGCGACGAACACCGACGGCGAGACGTCTCCGTGCGTGGGATGTCGCCACCGGACGAGGGCTTCCACGCCGGTGACCTCTCCGGTCACGGTGGAGACCTTGGGCTGGTAGACGAGATGGAGGAAGTCGGGATTCAGCAACTCGTCCGGACCCACCATGATCTTGGGTCCGGTGGGATCGTGGGCCTGATCGGACACCTGGGACCATTCCGACATCGCGGTCCGAAGCACGTCGAGCGAGAACGGCTTCGCGAATGTTCCGATGACCCGCAACTTGTGCATCTCGGCGATGCGACCCGCGGTGTCCAGAAGCGATTGATCGGCGCCGCTCACGAGGATCACGGGCATTCCCCGGTGCAGCGAACCGAGCCGACTCATCACCTCGATGCCGTCCATCTCACCCAGCGAGAGGTCCAACACCACCAGATCGAATCGACCCTCGATCGCCCGCTCGATGTCGGCCGGCGTGCTCGCCGAACGCGCACTGAAGCCCGCGGACTCGGCCACCGCCTCGATCAGTTCGCAGATGGCCTCTTCGTCGTCGATCACCAACACGCGCGCGGGGTCAGCCATGTGCGTCACCTCCTCGGGACGGGTCGTGTGCGGCGCTCGCGTCGGTCGCGTCGTCGGCGACCAACGGGAGAACCGCGGCGTAGAGATCCTCGCGGGAGAACGGTTTGGCGAGCGTCCGCTCCCCCAACTCTTGCAACTGCTTCATGCTGGACGAGTAACCCGTCATGAAGATCACGGCAAGATCGGGTTGATCGGCCGTCGCCAGTCGCGCGAGGTCGAGCCCGTCCTGCTCGAGGCCGAAATTGGCGTCGGACACCAGGACGTCGGGACGGAACTCCGAGATCAGTTCCAAAGCCTCGCGGGGAGAGAGCGCGAACCGCGCGTCGATGCCGACGTCCATCAACCACGCCGCCACCATCTCGGCCAGAGCTTGCTCGTCGTCGGCCACCACCACGCGTCGACCCGCACGTCGGGTCGCGGTGGTCCGTTCGGACGCCGCACCGGGAACGTGCAACGGGAGGACCAGGGTGACGGTGGTGCCCACACCGGGTCGACTGTCGAGGGTCGCCGTGCCCCCGCTTTGCTGTGCGAACGCGTACACGGTGGCCAATCCCAGTCCGGTTCCACTGCCGGCCTTCTTGGTGGTGAAGAAGGGTTCGAAGGCCCGCGCCACCACGTCGGCGGGCATACCGGCGCCGTCGTCGGACACGGACAACTCGATCATGTCGCCGCGTCGATGAGCGGCGATGCGCACGCAACCGGTGGGACCCATGGCGTCACGCGAATTGAAGGCCAGGTTGAGGATGCAACTCTGCAGGCGACCGGCGTCCACCATGAGGTGGAGGTTCGGATCGGGCATGTCGACTTCCACCGTGCGCCCCGCACCGACGGCTTGCTTGACGAGAGGAAGCAGGCCCTTGATCAGGTCCGCCAACGACACCGCGGTCTCCTCGAGCGGTTGACTGCGCGCCACCGCCAGCAACGACTTGGTGATCTCCGCACCGCGCTCCACGGCGGCCATGGACCGCGAGAGGAACTTGGCCAACTTCTCGTCCTTCGTGACGGTCTCGTTCATCGCCATCAACTGCAGATTGCCCAACGTGACGAAAAGGAGGTTGTTGAAGTCGTGGGCCAGTCCACCGGCCAGGGCTCCGAGCGACTCCATGCGTTCGGCTTGCGCCGTGCGCATCGCCATGCTGCGCCGTTCGGTGGCGTCGGAGACGTGGAGGAAACCGATTCGTTCGTCGCCGGGCACCGACACCGGATACGCCTCGAGTTCGAGAATGCGCATCTCGTCACCCTCACCACCGGTGACCTCGGCGTGGCCGCCCTCGCCACCGAGGACCTTGACGAGTAGCTCTCCCGCGATCCGTGCTCGCACGGTTTCGGGGCCGAAACCGAGCACCTCGATGACCGGAATCCCCGGAATCCGATCGGAGAACGCGTCCCGTACGGCTCGGTTTCCGGCCAACACGGTCATGTCCTCGTCGAAGACGACCGACAGGCCGGGTGTGGCGTCGAGAGCGGCCTCGAGCAACGACTCGCGCCGACGTCGTTCGAGTGCCACGCGCACCTGGGACGACGCGCCGAGCAACAACACCGCGACGATCGCGGCGCCGAGAAGCACTTCGAAGGCGAGAATGAGCGTCGCCTGTTGCCCGTCGATGCCGAAGCCCGGTCCGGGGCGGGCGGTCATCGTCAACTCGACGCCGTCGACGACACCGACCGCGTTCACGGAATCGGTCGACCCGGCGAACGACACGGCCACGTCGGCGAACGACGCGGCCAGCGAATCGTTCACCCCCGCCAGAACACGATCGGCGTCGATCACCGCGAGATACCACGTGCCCGAAGCTGCGCCACCCTCGTCGGGAACCACTTCCAGGGCCAATAGGTTGCGGCCGCCCACGAGGATCGGACCACCACCGATCAACCGGGTGCCGGCCTCGCGCTCACCGGCGCCGTCACCCCCTTCGGGGATCTCGGCGACGATGCGTCGGACGAACTCTTCGTCGCCCACGAGAATCTCGTCGTCGATTCGATCTCCCCGCAGGATCAACGCCGCCACCGAATCCAACGAATCGAAGGTCCCGACGTCGGCCTCCAACGCGACGATCACGGCGTTCACCTCCGACGAGAGATCGTCGAGGAAGCCCGCCATCGTGACCCGTGATGCGTCACGCAGTCGGTCCTGATCGGCCGAACGCCACACCTCGCCGGTGGCCTGCAAACCCAGCACCACCACCACGAGAGCCACCAAGGGCGCGGTCAACTCGTCGACGGAGAGTCCGCGATAACGAAACCAGCGGCCCAGCACGAAAATCGCCCCGCACAGTCCGAGAACGCCACCCACGACGACGGCCGCCCCTCGCTCCCAGAACGACGTGGTCGAACCGTCGAGCACGAGATCGTTCACCATCCACTCGACCAGGGCCAACAGGAGCGACGTCGCCACCAGCGCTCCGGACAACACCATGAACCGTCGAACGGGTCGCTCACGACCACCGATCCGAATCGTGAGGAACACGACGAGGTGGGACAAAGCAATCGCTTGGATCACGAGGAACAGCGTGGACAGCACTGCGGGCGCCACATCGATCTCCGACGACATGACGTGACCACTCACGACGAACGTGACGACGGCGCCCGACGCCAACGCCACCGCACCGGCGGGAACGCCGTGCAACGCGCGGGCCACGATCACCACCGCCAACGCCAGTCGAACGTCGAATCCGAGGGATGCGGCGAGACCGGCCACACCGGCGAGGGCGGCCCACGCGAGAAGAGCGGCGAATCGCGCCCGCGAGACGACGCGATAGTCGTCGGTCGTGCCGGTTTCGTCGACCGCGTCGGTGTCCAAGGCTGTGGCGATGCCAAATCGTACGCTCGCGTCGCTCGCGCATGCCGGATGTCGCGGCGCGCTCGTGGGTCGGCCTCGCTAGGCTTGCCCTCCGACCGGGGAGTGGCGCAGTGGTAGCGTTCCTGCTTTGGGTGCAGGCGGTCGGGAGTTCAAATCTCCCCTCCCCGACGAGGTGTCGCGTTCGCCGTCCGTGCGGGGTTCCGTGATTCGCACGACCGTGCGCATGTGTCAGGCTTGGGCATGAGCATTCTGAACCAACCCGTCAACACGCTGTCCGGTCGAGCCACCACGCTGGCCGACATTCCCGCCAAGGTGATGCTGGTCGTGAACGTGGCCAGCAAGTGCGGACTCACACCGCAGTACACCGGTCTCGAGCAACTGCACGAGAACTACGCGAACCGGGGATTCTCGGTGGTCGGTTTTCCCTGCAACCAGTTCGGTGCCCAGGAGCCCGGCTCCCCCGAGGAGATCGCCACGTTCTGCTCCACCACCTACGGGGTCACCTTCCCGTTGATGGAGAAGATCGAGGTGAACGGCGACGGTCGTCACGCCATCTACGACGAACTCACGGCGGTCGCCGATGCCGAGGGAACGAGCGGCGACATCCGTTGGAACTTCGAGAAGTTCGTCATCGCCGACGGTGGCTCGACCATCATCCGATTCAGCCCGATGGTGGCGCCCGATGACGCCAACCTGGTGGCCACCATCGAGAAGCTCCTCGACGCCTGACCGGAGACGACGATGGAACCATCTCGCGTGGCGGTCGTCACCGGCGCGGCCGACGGCATCGGCGCCGGTGTCGTGCGCCGTTTGGTGGAGGACGGGCTTCTGGTGGTCGCCGTCGACATCGACGACGAGCGGGGTCCCGTGTCGATCGTCGAGCACGGTGATCGCGCGACGTTCGTGCGCGCGGACGTTTCACGGGAGTCCGACGTGGTGAACATGATCGCCCGCGCCCGCGATGCCTTCGGGCCGGTCGACGTGCTGGTGAACAACGCCTGGGGTGGCGGTGGCATGGGGCGGGTGGAGAACAAGACCAACGCGTTGCTTCAACACGGGCTCGACATCGCCTTCTACGGCGCGTTCTGGGCCATGCGCGAGGTGTTCCCTTCCATGAAGGCCCGTGGTTGGGGTCGCGTGGTCAACATGTGTTCACTCAACGGGGTCAACGCCCACATGGGGACCCTCGAATACAACGTGGCCAAGGAATCGTTGCGCACCCTCACCCGCACGGCGGCCCGCGAGTGGGCACCCACCGGAGTGGTGGTGAACGCCGTGTGCCCGGCGGCCAAGAGCGCCGCGTTTCACAAGGTGATGGGGGCCCATCCCGAGTTGATCGCCGCCGCCGATGCCAGCAATCCCATGGGTCGCATCGGAGATCCGTACACCGACATCGCACCGGTGGTGTCCTTCCTGGCCGGCGACGACTGTGGCTACATGACGGGCAACACCTTGTTCGTCGATGGCGGAAGCCACATCAACGGCTCCGCGTGGGCACCCGACCTCGGGGACTGAACCTCACGTCCCCGCGACGCCCGCGTCATCTCTCCACGACGCCCGCGTCATCTCTCCACGACGCCCGCGTCATCTCTCCAAGACGCCCGCGTCATCTCTCCACGACGCCCGCGTCATCTCTCCACGACGCCCGCGTCATCTCTCCAAGACGCCCGCGTCTTTGGCCCACTTCCAATGCATGCGTCCGTGATCGGCATTCGCCGCCAGCACTCCCCCGATCGTTCCGTCGGCCCACGGCGCACCGGGTAGCCGTTCGTTCAGCTGTTCGTCGGTCAGTTCCGACAACAACTGCAGCGTGACCGCGCGCGCCGACGCCCCCAACGCCACCACCTCGTCGAACGACTTGCCGTGGTGCTCACGCTGCCACTCCTCGGTCATGGCGTGCACGGAGGCCATGATCTGCTCC
>WLEG01000040.1 GCA_009704425.1 Actinomycetota bacterium
ATGGCGAGACCGAGCTCCTCGGCCTTGATGGCGATGGTGGCCTTGCCGGCCATCTCGCTCACGACGAAACGCGTGCCGTTGCCCACCAGTTCGGGATCCACGTGCTCGTAGGCGTCCTTCGCGCGCGCGATGGCGCTCACGTGAAGACCGGCCTTGTGCGCGAACGCACCCGAACCCACGTACGGGGCCTGGGGGTTGAGCGGACGGTTCAACACCTCGGCCACGTGGTTGCTGACGGCCGTGATGCGCTCGAGACGACCCTCGGGGAGACAGTCGTAGCCCAACTTCAACTGCAGGTTCGGGATGACCGTGGTGAGGTTCGTGTTGCCCGTGCGCTCGCCGAGTCCGTTCAACGTTCCCTGCACGTGACGCGCACCGCTGAGCACCGCGGCCATGCTGTTGGCCACGGCGCATCCGGTGTCGTCGTGGCAGTGGATGCCGACGACGACGTCGTCGCCCACGTGGCGCTTCACCGAGGCCACGATCTCCTGCACCTCGTGGGGCAGACTTCCTCCGTTGGTGTCGCACAGCACCAGATGACTGGCTCCCTTCACGACGGCGGCTTCCAACGCTCGCAGAGCGAACTCCTCGTTGCGCTTGAAGCCGTCGAAGAAGTGCTCCATGTCCACCAACACGCGGCGGCCGTGCCCGTGCAGATACTCCACGGAATCGGCGATCATCGCCACACCCTCGTCGAGCGTGGTCTGCAAGGCGTTCAGAACGTGATAGTCCCAACTCTTGGCCACGATGCACACGGCGCTGGTGCCGGCGTCGATGAGATGACGCAGCGTGGCGTCGTCGTCCACCTTGCCCTTGGGGCGTCGCGTGGAACCGAACGCGACGAGCGTGCTGGAGGTGAGCTTCAGTTCCGTCGCGGCGCGCGCGAAGAACTCGATGTCCTTCGGGTTGGCGCCCGGCCATCCACCCTCGATGAAGTGCACGCCGAGAAAGTCCAGTTGTTCGGCGATGCGCAGCTTGTCCTCCACCGACGCGGAGACGCCCTCCACCTGCAATCCGTCGCGCAGTGTGGTGTCGAAGACTTCGATCATGTTGCTCATGTTGCTCATGTTGGTTCCGTCACTTCTTCGTCGTGTTGTGAATCGTGATGCTGTGAGTGGTGCCGTGAGTCGTTCCCGAGAAACAGAAAAGCCGCCCTGAGGCGGCTGACTGCGCACGAGAACGAGCCCGTGCGCTATCGAATAATGATGATCGACGCAACGGCGGTTGCGGTGCGGGGTGCGGTCACGACGTTCATCGCTCGTCAGTCAACCGGCTCACGGCCCACGCGTCAACGTGGACCCCGACCAGTGCGCCGTTTTCTGTGGACATCCATGTGGACGACCGGTGCACAACGCGGGGAATCTTGTGAACAAGTCCGAAAGTCCGGGGATAACCCTGTGAGTAGAAAAATACCCCTTGACCTGCGGAAATGCGCAGGGCATAGTTCGTTCACCACGGCGACGACCACGCGAGTCTCACCGGTGACGTGACGGGGGAAACCCCGAAGCGACACCGCGATTCGATCAGTCGGCACCGCGGGAGAGGATCCACTCCGAACCGTGGGGAAACCGACGGGGAGGTCCGGAACCGCCGACAGGGCAACCATGCGTCGGGGCCGGAAATGGCAATTCGCCCGCCGGGGGCAACTCCGACGGGCGAATCAAGTGAGCGAGCAAAGGGTAACAACCGGAGATCGCGTGCTGGTGGATTCTCGAACGGGAGACGCCCCGAGCGGAGCGCTGGGAAACCGGCAGCACCCTCGGGGCTCTCTTGCGTTTTGGGCCCCGACGACCGATCTCACCGGCGTCGGTAGGGTGCGCGCATGAGCGATCCCCAGCGCGACCTCTCCCCCGGCATGCGCGAGCAGTTGGAACTCGGCTACGTGTTCGGCGGTCTGTCCACGTTCGGTCAACGGCCGTTTCTTCCCGATCCCGAGATGCTCGACGAGTGGAAGCCGCACGTGGCCATCGTCGGTGCACCGTTCGACATCGCCACCACGAACCGACCGGGTGCGCGATTCGGCCCGCGAGCCATTCGTTCCCAGGCCTACGAACCCGGCACGTATCACATGGACCTGGGCATCGAGATCTTCGACTGGCTGGAAGTGGTCGACTTCGGTGACGCGTACTGTCCGCACGCCGACACCGCGACGAGTCACGCCAACATCAAGACGCGCGTGAAGGAAATCGCCTCGCGGGGCATCGTTCCCATCGTCCTCGGCGGCGATCACAGCATCACGTGGCCGGCCGCCACCGCGGTGGCCGAGGTGAAGGGATTCGGCACGGTGGGCATGGTGCATTTCGACGCGCACGCCGACACCGCCAACATCATCGACGGAAACCTGGCGAGCCACGGAACACCGATGCGCCGACTGATCGAGTCGGGCGCGATCCCCGGACCCAACTTCGTGCAGGTGGGTCTGCGTGGCTACTGGCCGCCCAAAGAAGTGTTCGACTGGATGGGCGAACAGGGCATGCGTTGGCACACCATGGACGAGATCTGGAACCGTGGCTTCAAGGCGGTCATGGACGACGCGGTGAACGAGGCGTTGGCGTCAGCCGATCACCTGTACATCTCGATCGACGTCGACAGCCTGGACCCGGCGTTCGCTCCGGGCACCGGCACGCCCGAACCGGGCGGCATCCTGTCGTCGGATCTGTTGCGCATGGTGCGCACGTTGTGCGTGGAGCACGACGTGGTGGGCGTCGACATCGTGGAAGTGGCACCGGCCTACGACGTGAGCGAGCTCACCGTGAACGTGGCGCACCGACTGGCCTTCGAATGCCTGGCCGGCATGGCGGCCCGTCGCCGCAACGCGACCAGCTGACACGCCGAGTCGCGGCGCGGCGATGATGGTGTGGTGGGTTACTTGACCAGTTCGCACCAGTGCGAATACTTGGCCTCTTGGCCGCGCACCACACGGGCGTACATCTGACCGATCGCGGTGGTGGCCGGACCGGGGGCCGGCACCGAGCGATCGTCCACCGAATTCACGGCGCTCACCTCGGCGGCGGTACCGCACACGAAGATCTCGTCGGCGATGTACAGGTCGCTGCGCGCGATGTTGTCCACGCGAATGTCGATGCCCAGATCACGACCGATCTCCATCACGGAGTTCTGCGTGATGCCCTCGAGCGCGCCGGCCGACAACGGCGGCGTGAGAACCACACCGTTGCGCGAGCAGAAGATGTTCTCACCGGTGCACTCGGCCACCAGTCCGTTCGGCGCCAGCATGATGGCCTCGTCGTACCCGGCCTTGAGCGCCTCCACCTTGGCCAGCGACGAGTTCACGTAGTTGCCCACGGTCTTGGCGGCCGGCGGCATGGTGTTGTGATCGTGACGGGTCCACGACGAGATCTTCATGCGCACGCCCTTGGTGAGGGCGTCGTCGCCCAGGTACGCGCCCCACGGCCAGCACGCGATGGCCACGTCGACCTTGCAGGGAAGGGTGTTGAGACCCATCTCGCCGTATCCGTAGTACGCCAGCGGACGCACGTAGCACGACGCCAGACCCGTGGACGCCACGGTGTCCTTGGTGGCCTGAACCAGCTCGTCCACCGTGTACGGAATCTCCATGCCCAGGATGTGCGCGCTGCGGAACAGACGCTCGATGTGCTCGGTGAGGCGGAACACCGCCGTGCCCTTGCTGGTCTCGTAGGCGCGAATGCCCTCGAACACGCCGGTGCCGTAGTGGAGCGTGTGCGTGAGCACGTGCACCTGGGCCTGATCCCAGTCGACCAATTGGCCGTTCATCCAGATTTTCGGGGTGGGGATCAAGGTGGGCATGGCTCTCCGTTCGAATTCGTGTCGTCAGATTAGTTGGTGGACTCGAGGGGTGGACCCGACGTTTTCAGGCCAGTCGGGCGGCGATGGCGTCGGCGATCTGCGTGGTGGAGCCCGACACCGGCTCGGCGCAGGCCGCGCGAACACGATCGGCGGCCGCCGATTCTCCGAGGAAATCCAGCATCAACGCGGCCGACAGGATGGCCGCGGTGGGATTCGCCTTGCCCGTTCCCACGATGTCGGGGGCCGAACCGTGCACGGGCTCGAACATGCTGGGGCCGGTGCGCGCCGGGTTGAGGTTCGCCGACGACGCCAAGCCGATGCCACCCGACACCGCACCACCGAGATCGGTGAGGATGTCACCGAACAGGTTGTCGGTGACGATCACGTCGTAACGATGCGGATCCTGGACGAAGTAGATGCAGGCGGCATCGACGTGGTTGTAGGCGGTGGACACCTGCGGGAACTCGGCGGCCACCTCGTTGAACGTGCGCTCCCACAAGTTGCCGGCGAAAGTGAGCACGTTGGTCTTGTGCACCAAGGTGACGTGCTTGCGCTCGCGCTTCATGGCCAACTCGAAGGCGTAGCGAACGCAACGCTCCACGCCCATGCGGGTGTTGACGCTGCCCTGGGTGGCGACCTCGTGCTTGGTGCCCCGTCGCAACACGCCACCCTCACCCACGTACGGACCCTCGGTGTTCTCGCGGATGACGATGAAGTCGTGCGGCGTGGTGTGACCGGGCGCGGTGCCCACGAAGGGACGCTGATTCACGTACAGATCCAACTCGAAGCGCATCTTCAGCAGCAGACCGCGCTCGATCACCCCGGGGGGAACGTCCGGGGTGCCGACCGCGCCCAGAAGGATGGCGTCGAACGCGCGCAGTTGGTTCAGTACCTCGTCGCTGAGAATCTCTCCGTCGCGCAGGTAGCGCGCTCCACCAAGGTCGAAATCGGTGGTGTCCAGACGAACGCCGGCGGCGCGGACGACCTTGAGGGCCTCGACGGTGACTTCGGGGCCGATGCCGTCGCCACCGATGACGGCGACGCGGTGCGTGGTGGAGGAGGTGCCTGACATGGGGCACATCGTACGGGGACGGGCCACGGAGTCCCATTTCCGACCTTCCGTAGAGCCCGATTCCACTGTCGATCGGGCACTTTCCGCCATCTCAACATCGTCGATGCGCCGTTACCCTGTGTCCATGGCCAAGGTCCATCACCTCACCGCGACCGCTCTCGAACGACTGAAGCAGGAACACCACGACCTCACCACGCGGGGTCGCATCGAAGTGGCCGACAAGATCGAACGCGCCCGCGAATTGGGCGACCTGTCCGAGAACGGCGACTATCACGCGGCCAAGGACGAGCAGGGTCACATGGAGGGTCGCATCCGCCACCTGGAGTCGATCCTGGAGAACTACGAACTGGTCGACACCGACGACGGCGACCTCGTCGGTCCCGGCAAGTTGGTGACCGTGTCCATCGACGGTGACGAACCCGAGACCTATTACCTCGGTTCGCACGAGGAGAAGTACGAAGGCGCCGCCACTATGACCCCGGAGTCGGCGCTCGGCCAGGCTCTCAACGGACATCGCATCGACGAGACGGTTTCGTACACCACCCCGAACGGGCATCAGCTGTCGGTCGTCATCATCAGCGTGGAGCTGCCCTGAGCACCATCGTCTCCCCCACGTCGAGCGACGCCGGCCTCGACACGCCCGGCACTCCGCCGCTGCCCCCGGGCCGCGAGATCGAACTGCCCGGCCGTGGCACCACGTTCGTGCGCGAGATTCCGGCTCCACATCCCGGCGCCTCCACCGTGTTGTTGCTGCACGGTTGGACCGCCACCGCCGATCTCAACTGGTTCGCGGTGTACGAGACCCTCGGTCGCCACCATCGCGTGATCGCCCTCGATCATCGCGGCCACGGACGCGGCATCCGAACCCGCAAGCCGTTCCGGCTGGCCGATTGTGCCGACGACGCCGCCGCTCTGATGAACGAGCTCGGAATCGAGAACGTCATCCCGGTCGGCTACTCGATGGGCGGCCCGGTGGCGTTGCTCATGTGGAAGCGCCACCGCGAACTGGTGGACGGACTCGTGCTGTGCGCGACCGCGGCGAGTTTCGCGCACAGTCGCGCCGAGCGCATGGCGTTCCTCGGCCTCACCGGAATGAGTGCGTTGGCCCGCCTCACCCCCGAGACCACGCGCGCCAACATCACCGAGAAGGTCTACCTGCGTCGCAAAGCCGCGAAGTGGGGGCCGTGGGCCATCAGCCAGATCGAATTGCACGACTGGCGCATGGTGCTGGAGGCCGGACACGCCATCGGTTCGTTCTCGGCGCTGGACTGGGTGGGACAGATCGACGTTCCCACCTCCCACGTGGTCACCCTGCGCGACCCGGTGATCCCGGTGCATCGTCAACTGGACCTTTTCGCCGCCATCCCCGATGCGCGCGCCTCGCGCATCGACGGCGAGCACGACGCCATCGTGGCTCATGCACCTCGCATGGCCGATCTCATCATCGACGGCGTGCGTTCGGTGACCGAGCGACGTTCCTGACGTGAGAACGCGACGCCTGCTCTCCGTCGTCGCCCTCGGGGTGGGTGCCGCGTCGGCGATTCGATTCATCAGGGCACGACGGTTCGCCGGTGCCGGTCGCATCACCTCGGCCATCGAGCGCGGAACCATGGCGGCCCGCAACACCGAATTGGTGCGCCTCGGTGGGCGCGTCGGCCTCACCTACGCCAGCGCCACGGCGCGCAAGGCCTTCGCCAGCGCCGAGCGCCGTATCGAGATCGACCAGGAGACCGAGTTGAAGACCGCGGCTCAGGTGTCCGAGCGTCTCGGTCAGATGAAGGGCGCACTCATGAAGCTCGGCCAGATGGCCAGCTACCTGGACGAGGGCCTACCCGCACCACTTCGCGCCGCACTGTCGCAACTGCAGTCGAGCGCGCCACCGATGTCGGCCGAACTGGCCGCCGAGGTCATCGAGCGCGAACTCGGGAAGGCGCCGGGTGAACTCTTCGTCGAGTGGGATCCGACCCCCATCGCCGCCGCATCCATCGGGCAGGTGCATCGCGCGGTCATCCTCGATCCGACGACCGGCGAGGAACGCGCCGTCGCGGTGAAGGTGCAGTACCCCGGAGTGGACGAGGCCATCGATTCGGACCTGCGCAACGCCGACCTGTTGGGCTTCCTGTTGCAGCAAGGCTTCAGCGGTCTCGATCCCACCGAGTTGGTGAACGAGGTGAAGGACCGCATCCGCGAGGAACTGGACTATTCGCGCGAGGCGACCAATCAGCAATTGTTCGCCGACTACTACAGCGGTCATCCCTTCATCCACGTCCCGCGGGTCTTCCCCACCTTCAGCACCGCGCGGGTTCTCACCACCGAGCTGGTGAACGGCATGTCGTGGAATCAGTTGCTCCAGCAAAGCCAGGAACAAAGAGACATGGCCGGCGAGACGCTCTTCCGATTCGTGTTCCGCAGTCTGTACGGAATGCACAAGTTCAACGGCGATCCGCATCCGGGCAACTACATCTTCCACGAGGACGGTCGCATCACGTTCCTCGATTTCGGACTGGTGAAACACTTCACCGACGGCGAGATGGCGACCTTCATCGCCATGGTGAAGTCGGCCGCCTACGAGAGCGACGTTCCCGCGTTCCGCGCGGTGCTGGAGAACTCCGGCATGTTGCAGCGCGACGCACCGGTGGAAACCGACGACGTGGGCACGTACTTCGGTCGTTTCTACGAGCCCGTGCGCGCGGACGAAAGAACCACCTGGACTCCGCAATACGCCAGCGGGATCGTGCGGCACACATTCGACCGCTCGAGTCCCATCGCGCAATACGCCACGGTTCCCAAGACGTTCGTGTTCATCCAGCGCATCAACCTCGGCCTGTACGCGATCCTCGGCGAGTTGGGAGCCTCGGGCAACTACCGACGTATCGCCCGCGAACTGTGGCCGTTCGTGAACGACCCACCCAGCACGGCGATGGGTGAGGCCGAACGCGAATGGTTGGCCACCCGTGCCGGAACCCGCTGAACCGCTAGCGTTCGCGGAATGTCGAAACGCTCCGTCCGTCGAATCTCCGCTCTGATCGCCGTCGCCGGCCTCGCCTTGACCGCGTGTGGTGGTGACGGTTCGGCGTCCGATGATTCGAACCCGGAGTCCGAGATTTCCTTGGGGCCCAGTGATCCCGCCGACGAGAGCACCGAACCCGACGTGGTTCTACCCACCGAGATCCCCACCGATTTGATGATCACCGACATCACCGTGGGTGCGGGCGACGAGGCGGGCGAGGGCGACACCGTGTTCGTGTATTACGTCGGCGTCCTGTCGGCCGACGGATCGCGATTCGACGGCAACTTCGACGGTGAGCCTTTCGCCGTCACCCTCGGTCAGGGTGCCGTCATCCAGGGCTGGGACGAGGGCCTGTTGGGCATGAAGGTCGGTGGACGTCGGCAACTCGACATCCCCGCCGATCTCGCCTACGGAGAGGCCGGTTCCGGTGACGCGATCCCGCCCAACTCGGCGATCTCTTTCGTGGTCGACATGCTGGCCGTCGTTCCGGCCATCGATCCGGCCGATGAGCCCGAGATCACGAGCCTCAAGAATCCGGAGATGTTGAGCGATCTGGTGATCGAAGACCTCGTCGATGGTGACGGCGCCGAGGCCGAAGCCGGTTCCACCGTCGTGGTGCAGATCATCGCGTTCCGTAGCGACACGGGCGAGAAACTGGTGAGCACCTGGAGCGATCCCAGCCCGGTCACCTTCACGTTGGTCGCCGACGGAGCGTTGCCCGGAATCGTCGAGGGCGTTCCGGGAATGAAGGTGGGCGGTCGCCGCATCCTGAACATCCCCTACGCGGACGCCTTCGGAGACGCCGGCAACACGGAACTCGGCCTGCCCGAGAAGACCGACCTCGTCCTGGTGGTCGACCTCTTCGCAGCGTTCTGATCCGCGTCACCCGTTCGGCGGCGGTCCTCCCATGGGAGGCATCGGAGCGGCGGCGTTGCCGGTTTGCGTGGTGGCGGTTCCCCGCAGACATCCGATGATGTAGGGGAACGCCGTGGTGGCGTGATACCGGTAGGTGCCGTCGGGCCCGACGCGTCCGTTGCACTCGTCGAGGACGTTGCTCTTGCCGCTGGCGTCGTAGGTGTACGCCTTCCACGAATACGACGTCGGGTCACCGGTCATGTCGTAGCCCGACACGAACACCGCGCTCTCGGAACACTCGACGTCGAGACAACCGACCGAGTTGTAGATCGGGAATCCGTCGAGGGCGTACCCGATGATGAACGACGTGTCCAGGTTGCAGGCCGCCACGGCGTTCAAGGCGTGATTGTGATAATCGGCGTTGAAGCCGGTGTGACCGCCGCAGCCGTCCAGCAAACCGTTGTACACCGGATCCCCGAACGCCTCGCGTTCGGGCATCGGCCCTTCGGTGGGCCCATAAATGGGCAGGCCCGTGGTGGTGAAACCGAGCGGCCCGAGCACGTCGACGATGCTGGTGGGCTGGTCGGCCACCTCCGGCTTCAACGACACGCGCCATTCCCAGTTCTGTTCCTGCAACCCGTTCGGCGTCATCTCGACAAACTCGTATCCGGGCATCCCGTTCGACGTGACCACCAACTCGGTGTCGGTGCATTCCACCGCCACGGTGGGCATGGCGTAGTCGCCACCCGGCCCAGCCACGGCGCTCAGATCGGGGAACACCGCCGTGGGGCACTCACCGAGCGCAGGGACATCACTGTTGGTCGGAGCGATCGTGACGGCCTCGGTGGTGACCGACTGCCCCTCCGTCGAGGCGACGGCCGTGGACGACTCCGGGCTCGTCACGGCGGGTTCGGCGGAATCGTCTCCACCACAGGCGACGAACAACGAGAGTGCCGACAACACGGCGATCGACGTGGAGGAAATTCGCATGCCCACATCGTGCCGTGTCCGGACTCCGAAAGTGGTGAGAACACGGTGAGAGTCCGGTGACGAAACAGTCGAGCGTGTCACACCAGTTCGCCGCGCCACCAACGTTCGAGGGCGTCGGGCAACTCGCCCTCGCCCCGATCGTCCATCACCTCGGGATCGTCCGGGGCTCCGTCCCGGCGCATGACCGTGGCGATGCCTCGGTCGTCGATGGCCACGGTGACACGAACACGTTGGCGCAACGGGTGCTCGCTGGGGCGCCACATGGTGGAGTCCGACGGATCGGTGGGAGCACACCAACCGGTGACGACCAACGCGGCCGCCGACAGCGAAAGATGATCGTTGGTGCGCTCGAGAAGCACGTAGGGGTGCTCGTCGGATTCGAGGAGGAACGCCCGACGACTCTGGCCCGCCGGGATCACGTACAGGCGGGCCTCGGCCAAGGCGAACGGTTCGCTCAACTCCCGGTGAACCATCTCGTCCACCCAACGGGCCATGCCGACGGAGCCGGCGGCGGGGCCGGTGGCCGGATGAGTGACGGGTTCGGACGCACGGATGGGATCGGTCATGGCCGTCGGGTGTGCCGCGAAGTGCTCCACGGAGCGCGGGCACGTCGTAGTCGCCTCGCCACGTTGTAGTCGGCCGTCTTCGGGGAGAGACTGAGAGCCGCTATGGCCAACCCCACCACACTCCCCCAGAAGGTCTGGGACATGCACGTCGTCCACTCCGCCGCCGGCGAGCCCGACCTGCTGTACATCGATCTGCATCTCGTCCACGAAGTCACCAGCCCGCAGGCCTTCGACGGCTTGCGCATGAGCGGTCGCAAGATTCGTCGTCCGGACCTGACCGTGGCCACCGAGGACCACAACGTTCCCACCGCCGACATCCACCTGCCCATCGCCGACCCGATCTCGGCGCGCCAGGTGGAGGTGATGCGCGACAACGCCAAGGAGTTCGGCGTGAAGCTGTTCTCCATGGGTGACCCGTTGCAGGGAATCGTCCACGTCATCGGACCGGAGCAGGGGCGAACTCTTCCCGGCATGACCATCGTGTGCGGTGACAGCCACACCGCCACCCACGGCGCCTTCGGAGCACTCGCCTTCGGCATCGGCACCAGCGAGGTGGAGCACGTCATGGCCACCCAGACCCTGCCGCAGAGTCGTCCGAAGTGGATGAGCGTGGAAGTGAACGGCACCCTGCCCGCCGGTGTCACCGCCAAGGACATCGTGCTGGCCATCATCGGTCGCATCGGCACCGGTGGCGGTATCGGCCACGTCATCGAATACCGGGGTTCGGCCATTCGCGCGCTCTCCATGG
>WLEG01000041.1 GCA_009704425.1 Actinomycetota bacterium
ACGCCCGTTCGGCGATGACCATGGCGGCGGGGCAGAAGACCCTCACCGAGGCCTTCCCCGACCGGTTCCTTCTCGGCATCGGCGTCAGCCACCAACCCGCCGTCGAAGGCTTCCACGGTTCGTCGTACGGCAAGCCGTACTCGAACATGGTGTCGTACCTCGACGCCATGGACCGCAGTCTGTTCTTCGCCGCCGGGCCCACCGTGGCCCCGGCCCGCTGTCTGGCGGCCCTCGGTCCGAAGATGCTGAAGCTGGCCGCCGAGCGCACGTTGGGAGCGCACCCGTACTTCGTGCCGGTCGAGCACACGCCCATCGCCCGTGCGGCCATGGGCCCCGATGCGTTGCTGGCCCCCGAGCAGGCCGTGGTGTTCAGCACCGATCCCGCCGAGGCCCGCGCCATCGCCCGCGGATTCATGTCCACCTACATGGGGCTGCCCAACTACACGAACAACCTGCGTCGTCTCGGTTGGGGTGACGAGGATCTGTCCACCCCCAACGGCCCGTCGGACAAGTTGGTGGACGCCATCGTGGCGTGGGGAACCCTCGACGACATTCACGCGCGCATCAAGGCGCATCTCGACGGTGGAGCGGACCACGTCTGTGTGCAGGTGCTGTCGGCGAACCCCGCCGCGGTGACGATGAACGAGTTCCGCGAACTCGCCACCTTGATCCCGGAACTCTGACGACTTCCGGAGACACGACGCGCGGCGTCAGACGTGTCCGGTGATGATGCCGAAGATGAGTGTCGCCAGCGTGTCGCGAATGGTCGACTTGCCCGATCCCCGCTTGGCCATCTCGGGTTGATAACCGAGCAGGCGCTCGCACATGGCCACGACGGCCGCGGCGGTGGTGAACGGATCGAGGGAATCCGGTAGACGACCGGCGGCGACGCCCTCGCGGATCATGTCCTGCAGGGCGTCCATCAACAACAGGTTGGCTTCGGTGCGCACCTTGCGGAAGTGGCGGTCGCCTTCCTCGGCCTTGAGGTTGCGCACGCGCAACACCGCACGATGGGTGTCCCAGAACGTCATGTACGCGTCGACGAACTCGCCCGCCCGCTTCAGGCCGTCGGTCTGTGTCCAGCCGGGCTTCAGGTGGTCCACCAAGGGCTTCTCGTCCTCGGTCGCTTCGCCGGCCAATTCGAGGATGGCCTCATCGACGTCGTTGAAGTAGTGATAGAAGGTGGCCGGCGACGTTCCGATCTCGCGGGAGATGTCGACGACCCGCAGATCGAGAATGCCCTGCTCGGTCAGCAACTTCGCGGTGGCATCCAGCAACTTGCGACGGGTGGCCTGAGCGCGCGCCCCGATCACCCGTCCGTCGGCCGCATGGATGTCGTCGCTCACGTCAGGCTCCGTACACCGGTGCGGGGGAGGGAGCCTCGCGAACCAGGTCGGCGACGATGGAGCCGACCTCGTGGGGTTCGAGGCGGGCACCCTTGTCGAACACGTGACCGTGCTGCCAGCCGTCGGCCACCGAGATCTGACCACCGGCGATCTCGAACATGCGGCCGGAGATCTCGCACTGCGACGAACCGAGCCACACCACGAGGGGGCTGACGTTGGCCGGGTCCATGGCGTCGAATCCCGAATCGGGCTTTTTCATCATCTCGGCGAAGGCTTCTTCGGTCATGCGACTGCGCGCCGACGGGGCGATGCCGTTCAACTTGATGTTGTAACGACCGAGTTCGGCGGCACCGACGATGGTGAAGGCGGCGATGCCCGCCTTGGCCGCCGAGTAGTTCGCCTGGGAGACGCTGCCGAACAAGCCGGCACCCGACGAGGTGGTGACCACGCGGGCATCCACCGGCGTGCCGGCCTTGCTCATGGCGCGCCAGTGGTCGATGGCATGACGGACGGGGCAGAACATTCCGCGCAGGTGCACCTTCATGACGGCATCCCATTCGTCCACCGACATGTTGACGATCATCCGGTCGCGCACGATTCCCGCGTTGCACACCAGGGTGTCGAGGCCACCGAAGGTGTCGATGGCCTGTCGGATCATTCGGCCGGCGCCGTCCCAATCGCTCACGTCGTCACCGTTGACGACGGCCTCGCCGCCCATCGCGCGGATCTCGGCTACCACGTCGGCGGCCGGACCCTCGTCCTGTCCCTCGCCGGTGAGGCTGGCCCCGACGTCGTTGACGACGACCTTGGCCCCCTCGGCGGCGAACGCCAGGGCGTGGGCGCGACCGAGACCTCGGCCGGCCCCGGTGATGATGACGACACGTCCGTCGCAGATTCCCATGGTGTTGATTCCTCTCGTCGAAATGTCAGCAGGTGATGCCACCGTCGAGCACGACGATGGATCCGGTCATGTACCGACCCTCGTCGGACGCGATGAAGGCGAACAGGTTGGCCATCTCGTCGGGCTCGGCCTGATCCATCGGGGTCATGATCTTGCCCATCAGCTTGTAGTCGGCGTCGGGGGGCAGGTTCATGAACGAGGTGACGATGTTGGTGTTGGTGCCGCCGGGGGCGATGGCGTTCACGCGCACGCCCTTGCCGCGGTACTCATAGGCCAGCGCGCGGGTGAGGTTGACCACGCCACCCTTGCTCGCGCAATACGCGGCGCTCCACGGCGCACCCATCAGGCCCGAGGTGGAGGCGGTGTTCACGATGACGCCGTCGATGCCGGTGGTCTCGTGGGTCTTCAACAAATGCGGCAACGCGTACCGCGACACGTAGAAGGTGCCGTTGAGGTTGACCGACACGATGCGGTCGAACCACTCGGGGGTCTCCTCGTGGCTGTTCGCGAAGTGTCCGATGCCGGCGATGTTGCACACGATGTCGAGACCGCCGAGCGCCTTGGCCGCCTTGTCGACGGTCTTCTGCACGGCGGTCGCATCGGTGACGTCGAGGTCGTATGCCACGACGGTGGCGCCGCTCTTGGCGGCGATCGTCTTGGTGATCTCGGCCGCCGTTTCCTTGGCGCCGCGAAGGTCGGCGATGGCCAGATGGGCACCCTCGGCGGCGAAGCGCAGAGCGGTGGCGCGACCGATGCCGGAACCGGCACCGGTGATGAACACCCGCTTGCCCTTCAGGCGCTTGTAGACGGGTGCCGGCTTCAGGACGGGCTTCTTCGCGACCTTCTTCTGGGTGGTCGACTTCTTGGTGGTACTCATGATGCTCCTCCGTACGTGACTCGTAGATCCTTCTTCAATACTTTTCCGCTGGGATTGCGGGGCAACGCCTCGACGATCTCCAGTTGTTCGGGAATCTTGTGCACCGACAGACGTGCGCCCTTCAGGTAGGACACCATGTCGCCCAACGTCAACGTGGCGTCGGTCTTCAGCACCACGACGGCACACGCGCGCTCGCCACTGGCCGCATCGGGCAAGCCGATGACGGCGGCATCGGCGATGGCGGGATGGGCGAACAACAGGTCCTCGATCTCCTTGGCCGAGATGTTCTCGCCCTTGCGGATGATGATGTCCTTCAGGCGTCCGGTGATGCTGATGTATCCCTCGGCGTCGATGACCCCGAGGTCACCGGTGCGGAACCAACCGTCCTCGTCGAAGGCGTCGGCGTCGAGGCTGGAGTCCAGGTAGCCCATGCACACCTGTCCGCCCTTGACCCGCAACTCGCCCTCCACGCCCGCCGCGCACTCGACGCCGTCCATGACGGTGCGGATGGACACGCCGGGGCAGGCCCGACCGTCGGTGTTGGCCTTCTTGTCGTCGGGGTCGTCGACGTGGACCATCGTGTTGATGGGGGACTCGGTGAGGCCCCACCCTCCGATGAGCGGGGCTCCGAAGGCCTCCACCATCTCGGCGTTGAGCGTACGGGGCTTGGGAGAGCCACCACCGTTGAAGATGCGCACGTTCGGCAGCAGCTTCTCACCCTTGGGCAGTTGACGTTGGGCGTTCAGGTAGGTGAGCCAGAACACGGTGCCGGCGCCGGCGCACGTGCAGCCGTGTTCACCGAGCCAGCGTGGCGTGTTGGCGGGGTCGAAGGTCTCGACCATCAACAACTCGACGCCGGTCTCCATGGCGTTGAACAACCAGATCAATCCACCCACGTGCGTGATGGGGAAGACCACGGCGGCCTTGTCGTCGGGGCCGACCTGCATGCTCCACTGCATTCCGAGATTCGCCGCGGCCATGCTGGCGTCACTGTGCTTGGCGCCCTTGGGGTCGGCGGTGGTGCCCGAGGAGTAGAACAACCAGCGCAGTCCGCGCAGATCGGCGCGGTACGGGGGCAGCCCCACCGCGTCGGGGTCGGCCTCGGGAAGGTCGGGGTCGGCCACGATGATGCGCACGTCGCGACCGTTCGCTTCCACGACCTCGCGCGCCATCGGCGGGAAGTCGAAGCCGCGGAACACACCCGGAACGATCAGCACCTTGCAGTTCGATTGCGCGGTGATGAAGTTGATCTCGCGATGACGGTAGATGGGCAGGATCGGGTTCTGGATGGCGCCGAGCCGAGAGAGGGCGCCGGTGAGGATCAGCGACTCGAAACGTGACGGGAGAATCCAGGAGACGTTGGTGCCCTCTCCGACGCCGATCTGCGACAGTCCGGCGGCCACCCGCTCGCAACGGTTCTTGTACTCGCCGAAGGTCATCGACCGACCGCGCTCGTCGAAGGCCATGCGCTTGTCGGGCGTGGTGACGGCCCGTTCGGAGATCAACTGCCAGAGGGTCTTGTCGGTGGTGTCGATGTTCGCGGAGAGATCACGGGGCATGTTCGTCGACTCCGGTTCAGAAGGTGATGACGGCGCGGGCGACCGTTCCGCTCTCGAGGCCGTGGACGGCGTCCTCCCAGTTGCCGATGGGGAACGTCGCGCTCACGAGCTCGTCGAGCAGCACCTCGCCACGGCGATACAGGTCGATGATGTAGGGGATGTCGCGTTGCGGGCTGATGCTTCCGTAACGACAACCGATGATCCCGCGGTCCACCTGCGTGAGCCGCCCGTACAGTCCCTTGAACTCGGCGGTTTGTCCGGCGACTCCGATGACGACGACGGTTCCGCCCCAGTCGAGGCATTCGAGAGCGTTGTAGGTGACGGCCGGGTGGGCGACGCAGTCGAAGGCCCAATTGACACCGCCGGCGTTGAACGGGCCCCGGGGCATGTCGTCCTTGTACGGCATGATCTCACCGACCGCGGCCACCAGGTCCTCGCGACGACCGTCGAGGAAGTGGGTGGCACCGAACTGCTTGGCCAACGATTCCTTCTCCATGACGGTGTCGACCGCGATGATGGTGGTGGCCCCCTGAACCTTGAGCGCCTGGATGACGTTCAGACCGACACCACCCACACCGAAGACGAGCGCCGACTGGCCGCGCTTCACGTTGGCACGGTTGAACACCGCTCCCATGCCGGTGACCACGCCGCATCCGACGAGCGCGGCCGACGTGAGCGGAACATCCTTGGGGATCTTCACGCACTGGACGTCGCGCACCACGGTGCGCTCGGCGAACGCGCTGGTGGCGGCGAAGTTGTAGATGGGTGCACCGTCGAGGGTGAACGGCTGACTCCAGTTGGCCAGGGTGGACCGGCACAGCGTGGGTCGGCCGTCCATGCAGAACTCGCAGAATCCGCACGCGGCCAAGGTGGCCACGATCACGTGGTCGCCCGCCTGCACGTGGGTGACGGCGTTGCCCACCTGTGCGACGACTCCGGCCGCCTCGTGTCCGCACACGCCGGGGGACGGAACGGGGTACAGGCCGTTCATGTAGGAGATGTCGCTGTGACACAGACCGGCGGCGGCGATCTCCACGATCACCTCGCGGGGGCCGGGCTCGCGCAGCGTCAGTCCGTCGACCAACGAGGTGGTCTTTCCGTCGTACACGATTCCCTTCATGGGGCCCCCTTCAGCCGTCCCGCGAACACCGGCGACTCTAGTGCAGGAGCCCCGAAAATCTGACGGCCAGTCAGAATCCGTCGGGGGTCAACGGTGCAAGGGGGTATGTTGGCGAAATGTCCGAAGTGAAGGTGTCCTCGCGGGTCTCGGTGGAGCGACTGGACGGCGCCTTGGGCGCGGTCGTTCAGGGCCTGCGCGTCTCCGATTACGACGACGATCAGTTGCGCGAATTGGCCGACTCGTTGCTCCCGTGGTGGGACGAGCGATTGGTCCTGTTCTTCCCCGGGGCCCACTTCACGCCGGCGGATCAGTCGCGACTGGCCCGTTGCTTCGGGAGCAAGGTCGCCGCCACCACCGAAACCGCCTCGGAGAATCGCAACATCCCCACCTTGCGCGACGAGGGATTCCCCGAGATCCTGGTGATCGATTCGCACACTCCGGGTTTCAATCCCTTCGTCACCGCCGTGTGGCACACCGACGTGCCGTTCATCGAACAGCCACCCAAGGCGTCGTTGTTCTATTGCGAGATCGCGGCCGTGGGTGCGGGCGACACCATGTGGAACAACCAGATCGCGGCGTACCGTCGACTCAGCCCACCGATGCAACGACTCGTCGACGACCTCGAGGTGCTCATGGGAACGCCCCCGACGACGGGCACGCACGTTCATCCGCTCGTGCGCCGTCATCATGCCTCGGGGGAGAAGTCGATCTTCGCCAACCGTGGCTGGACCCGAAGCATCGTCGGCATGAGCGAGGTCGAGAGCAAGCACGTGCTCGAGGCGGTCTTCGCCGTCTCCGAGCGCCCCGAGAACGTCGTGCGCTGGAAGTGGACCAGCGGTGACGGTGCGTTGTGGGACAACCGCTACACGATGCACTACGCGGTGGCGGACTACGGCACCCAACATCGTCGGGTGCGTCGAGCCACGATCTACGACTGATTCGCCCCGAAAGGGGGTCGTTCCAGTCGCGCGCGAAGTTCGAACTTGAGCACCTTGCCGCTGGCGTTCAAGGGCAAGGCCTCCACGAACGTGATTCCGCGCGGAACCTTGTAGTTGGCCATCCGGGTGCGGGCCCATTCGACGAGCTCGTCGGCGTCGCACGTTCGGTCCGTGCGTCGAACCACGAACGCGTGACCCACCTCGCCCATTCGCTCGTCGGGTCGACCGACCACGGCCACCTGCGCCACCGCCGGATGTTCGAGGAGGGCGTTCTCGATCTCGGCCGGGTACGCGTTGAAACCGCCCACGATGAACATGTCCTTCAGGCGGTCGGTGATGGCCAGATACCCGCGCTCGTCCATGACGCCGACGTCACCGGTGTGCAACCATCCGTCCTCGTCGACGGTGTCCGCGGTGGCGTCGGGATCGGCGAAGTATCCGGGCATCACGTTGTAGCCCCGACACACGATCTCGCCGGCCGTTCCGTGCGGCACCTCGACGTTGTCCTCGTCGACCACGCGAACCTCGATGTCGGAGATCGCCCGGCCACTGGTGGACGAGATGGTCTCGGGGTCGTCGTCCTGTCGACACATCGTGATGGTGCCGGTGGACTCGGTGAGCCCGTACGCCGTGAGGATGACGCGGAAGGACAACTCCTCGCGCATGCGACGAATCATCTCCACGGGGACCGCGGCGGCGCCGGTGACCGCCAAGCGAAGCGACGAGAGGTCGAACGCGTGTCGGTCCGGGTGGTTCAGGATGCTGAGGTACAGCGTGGGCGGTCCGGGAAGCGCGGTGATGCGTTCGGTGCTCACCGTCCGCAGAACGGTGGGAACGTCGAAAACCGCCAGGGGCAACATCGCCGAGCCCCGCAACAGGCAGGCCAGGAATCCGGCCTTGTAACCGAACGTGTGGAAGAAGGGATTGACGATGAGATAGCGATCGTCGGCGTCGAGTCCGACGATCGACGACCATTCGAGGAAGACCCGGATCGTCTGATCGTGTCGCGACATCACGCCCTTGGGACGACCGGTGGTGCCGGACGTGAAGATGATGTCGCACAGATCGTCGGGTCGCACGGCGGCCTCGCGTTCGGCGATCGCGGTCTCCGGCACCCGGATTCCGGCGTCGATGAATTCGTTCCACGACGATCCGGCGATGTCGACGAGGTGACGCAACGACGGCGTGGGTTGCCCGCTCACGTCGGAGGCGTAGTCGATGCCGAGGAAACCGTTGGCGACGAACAGGAACGACGCACCGCTGCGCTCGATCACGTAGGCGGCCTCGGCCCCCTTGAAGCGGGTGTTGATGGGCACGAGCACACCACCCACCATCTGCGCGCCGAGGGCGGCGAACATCCACTCCGGGGAGTTCGGCGCCCACACGGCCACCCGGTCGTGGGGGCGAAGGCCGAGCGCCACGAACGATCGCGCGCAACGTTCGATCTCGCGGACGAGTTCGGAGAACGTCCAACGACGATCACCGTCGACCAATGCCTCACGGTCGCCGAAAGTGGCGGCCGCCCGCACGACCTGCGGGATGGTGAGCACGATTACTTGAGGTGGGTGATGCCGAGCATCTTGATCGCGTTGCCGCGCATCACCTTGTACACCTGCTCGTCGGTGAGGCCGAGGGTCTGCTCGTGGGCGATCTTGGCGGTGTGCGGCCACGTGGAGTCCGAGTGCGGGTAGTCGCACTCGTAGGTGACGTTGTCCTCACCGATCTCGACGAGCGAGCGCAGGCCGTGCGGGTCGTCGAAGAAGCATCCGTAGACGTGCTTCTTGAACAGCTCGCTCGGCGGCTCGAGAACCTTGTCGGCGATGCCACCCCAACCGCGGTTGTCCTCCCACACGCGGTCGGCGCGCTCGAGGATGTAGGGGATCCAGCCGATCTGGCCCTCGCTGTAGGCGATCTTCAGGTCGGGGAACTGCGTGAAGTGACCGCTCATCAGCCAGTCCACCATGCTGAAGCAGCAGTTGGCGAAGGTGAGCGTGGAACCCACGGCGGCCGGGGCATCGGGCGACGTGCTGGGCATCTTGGAGCCCGAACCGATGTGCATGCAGATGACGGTGCCGGTGTCGTTGCAGGCCTCGAAGAACGGCAACCAGTAACCGTCGGCATCGTGGATGCTGGGCAGGTTGAGGTTCGAGGGGATCTCGCTGAAGGCCACGGCGCGGAAGCCACGCGCGGCGTTGCGACGAATCTCGTCGGCGGCCGCCTGCGGGTCCCACAACGGGATGAGGCCCAACGGCAACATGCGACCACCGGACTCACCGCACCACTCGTCGTGCATCCAGTCGTTGTACGCGTGCACGCCGAGCATGGCGAGTTCCTTGTCCTGGGCCTCGTAGAAGGTCTGGCCGCAGAAACGGGGGAACGTGGGGAAGCAGAGCGACGCCTCGATGCCCGCGACGTCCATGTCCTCGAGACGTTCCTTCAACTTGTAACTGCCCTGGCGCATCTCGTCGTAGGTGATGCCGGTGACGGTGACCTCGTCGCGCTCGAATCCCACGGCGGTGTCGAGACGCGTCAGCGGGCGGCGCAGATCCTCGTAGAACCACCAGTCGGCCAAGGGACCCTCGTCGCCCTTCTCGCCCGGGATGGCGGTGAACTTGCCACCGATGAACGTCATCTCCTTGACGGGGAGGCGCTCGATGCGCGGACCCACGTCGTGGTACTTCTTCGGAAGACGGTCGGACCAGACCGTGGCGGGCTCGGTGACGTGGTCATCGACGGAAATGATCTTGGGCAGTTCACGCATGAAGGGGAGGGTAGCACCCGAATCTGACGGTGTGTCAGATTCTGCGCATGATCGGTCTGAGCAGGGCCGGGAGTACTCTCGGACCATGGCCGTGTCCCCCGCCTCCAACACCGCGACGACCCGCCGAATGACGGTGGGCGTGGCCCTGCCCCAGATGGCCGAAGGCCTCGACCGGGATCGACTTCGGGCCTGGTGTCGGGGGGTCGACGACGGTCCGTATTCCAGCGTGTCGGCCGGAGAGCGCATCACGTTCCACAACCTCGACGGCTTCACCCTGTGCACCGCCGCCGCGGCATTGACCGAACGCGTGCGCATTCTGGTGAACGTCGCCGTGTTGCCGTGGCACGCACCGGCGCTGGTGGCCAAGGAACTGGCGTCGATGGACGTGGTGTCGGCCGGTCGCGTGGAGGTGGCGGTGGGTGTCGGGGGCCGTCAGCAGGACTATGCGGCTCTGGGCTCGCCGTTCTCCGGCCGACATCGTCGACTCGACGAGGCCGTGGTCGAGATGAAGCGATTGTGGGCCGGTGGCGCCGCCGCTGACGGCGAGCGCGTGGGGCCGGCGCCGTTGCAGGCCGGTGGCCCGCCGATCATGGCGTCGGCGATGGGGCCCAAGTCTCTGGCCCGGGCGGCCAAGTGGGCGATCGGTGTGAGCGGCTTCACCTTGCTCGGTGACCCCGGGGAGGCGGCGAAACTCTTCCGCGCCACCGAGGCGGCGTGGTCCGACGCCGGGCGCACCGATGCGCCGCGTTTGGTGACCGGATCGTTCGTCGCGCTCGGCGACGGGGCGAAGTCGACGTTGCGGAACTTCGCCGAGGCGTATCTGAAGGTGTTCTCACCGGAGTTGGCCAAGGGTCTCTCCGAGGCCATGCCCCTTCACGATCCGTCGGCGTTGGTGGATCTGCTCGACGCGGTCGAGGCGGCCGGCGCCGACGAGTTCATCGTGGTGCCGGCTACCAGTGATCCGCGCATGCTCGATCGACTCACGGAGGTCGTGTCCGCGCGACGCTGAGAACGGCGCGTCAACGGGAAGTGTCGCGCCGCAGATCGAAGATCATTCGTGCCGCCACCACCAGCACGAGCGAGGCGAACAAGATGTTCGACAGGTCCTCCGACATGTGGTCCGCGATCACGCCACCGGCCACCGCCGAGACGATGCCACCGAAGCCGACGATGGCGGCCACCTTCAGGTCGATGTTGTCGGCCTTCCAGTTGCGCCAGGTGCCCATGATGGACGTGGGGATGATGACCGCGACCGAGGTTCCCTTGGCCACCACGTTCAATTCGCTGAAGAACACGATCATCGCCGGCACCATCACCACGCCGCCACCGATGCCGAGAAGTCCGGCGAGGGTGCCGGTCGCCAGGCCGAT
>WLEG01000042.1 GCA_009704425.1 Actinomycetota bacterium
CGCATGGCAGTGCGCTTTCTGATCATCGGTGGCGGTCCGGCCGGCAACACCGCGGCCACCTATGCCGCCCGACTGGGCGCCGACGTCACCATGGTCGAACGCGACCTGGTGGGTGGTGCGGCCCACCTTCTCGATTGCATCCCGTCCAAGACCATGATCGCCACCGGCGGAGCGATGACGTTCAGCCGACGGATCCAGGGAATGGGTCTGGAGGAGGTCCGGCCCGAGATCGACGTGGAGGCTCTCACCGAGCGCATCGAGGACATCAAGGAACATCTCTCGGGCAGCACGTCCACGTTGCTCACCAGCCAGGGCGTGCGCATCCTGAAGGGCTCGGCCCGCTTCACGTCGTCGACGTCGGCCGAGGTGGTCACCTCCGACGGCAAGACCCTGAACGTTCCCTTCGATGCCGCCCTGATCGCCACCGGTTCCAGTCCGCGCATTCCGGATTGGGTGCATCCCGACGGCGAGCGCATCCTCACCACCCGTGACTGCTATCCGCCCAAGATCTTCCCGAGCAGCGTGTGCGTGGTGGGTTCGGGCGTCACCGGCGTGGAATTCGTGCACATGTTCGAGTCGTTCGGCGCCAAGGTGACCCTGGTGGTCAGCCGCCAACAGGTGCTCCCGAGCAAGGACCCCGAGGTGGCCGCCGTTCTGGAGGACGACTTCCTGCGTCGCGGTGTGTCGTTGTTGAAGGGTGCCCGTGCGCAATCGGTCGAACGTGACGGCGACACCGTGGTGGTGAAATGCGACGACGGCCGACAGGTGCGCGCCAGTCACGTGGTGCTGGCCATCGGCTCGGTTCCCAACAGCGACGGCTTGAACCTCGAGGCCGCGGGCGTCGAGGTCGATCGCGGTGGCTACATCTCGATCAACCAGCACTGCGTCACCAACGTGGAGCACATCTATGCCGCCGGTGACGTGAGTGGAAAGCTGCCCCTGTCGTCGGTGGCGTCCATGCAGGGCCGCAAGGTGGCCGAGCACGTGATGGGCCTGCACACGCGCCAGCATCGCCATCTCGACTACGACAAGGCGGCCTCGGCGATCTTCACCGAACCCGAGATCGCCGACGTGGGTCTGGCCGAAGCCGAGGCGTTCGCCTCGGGTCGCAAGATCCGCGTCACCAAGGTGCCGTTCTCGGCCACGCCGAAGGCTCTCATCAACAACGACTCACGCGGTTTCGTGAAGATCATCTCGGACCCCGCCACCGGTGTGGTGCTGGGCGGATCCATCGTGGGTCGTCACGCCGCCGAGTTGATCAGCGTCATCGCGTTGGCCGTCACGGCGAACCTGAAGGTGACCGACATCGTCGAGAGTCTGCTGGTGCACCCGGCACTGTCCGAGGCTCTGGCGGAGGCCGCCGAATGAACGATTACCCGCCCCCGCCTCCGTTGTCGGACTTCTCCATGGAGTCGGATCGTTTGGCGTCCATCGGCCAGCGCGCTCTCGCTCAGGTGCTGGACTCCTTCATCATCGGAATTCCGTTGTTCATCCTCACGCTGTCGTTCGGTGCCGATCTGACCGACACCGAGGACAGCAACCTGTTGTGGCTCACCCTGCTGTGGCTCGGCGTGAGTCTGTTGTACAACACGGCCTTCATCGCCACCTCCGGAGCGACGTTGGGCAAGCGCATCATGAAGTTGCGCGTGGTGAACCGCACCGACGGCTCGCCCGTGAACTGGACCTACGCCGCGGTGCGTGCGTTGGTGCCCACGGTGGCCGGTGTGGTGCCCGTGATCGGGTTCGCGTTGAACATCGCGGTGTACGTGCGTGCGATCTTCCACCCGTACCGCCAGGGTCTGCACGACGCCGCCGCCGGCACCATCGTCGTCCGCCGCTGACCCCCTGGCGTTCTCGGTCGGAAAAGCGACGGTTTTCGGCACTCTCGCACACCGAGAACGGGTGAATCACAGGGGTCGATATACCTCGTCGTGGGGAAACGGTCGCGGCCTCACGTACGGATCGTCGGGATCGACGGAACCAGCGGGTACGTCGTCCACGCGCACCCAGTCGTTCACCACCACGCGTCGCGAGATGGCCCACGTGCCGTCCACGTAGGTCATGTCGTCAACGTAGCGAACGCCGGCGGTGACGTCACGCGCGGGTTTGTCGTCGCGCGCGACGGTGCGGTGATAGGCGACGGCATAGGTCTCCACGCGGGCCCGGTCGCCGTGCAACTCGATGAGGATGTTCGACATGGTGTGCGACGTCACGGACCAGCGGGCCAGTTGACCCTCGAGCCAGGGGATGAACCCGTCGACGTCACCTTTGTAGGAACCGTGATCATCGGTGGCACCGGGGTGGTAGCACGAGCGCACCAGATCGAAGTCGCGCCGGTCCACACCACGGGCGTAGCGATAGATCACATCGCGAATCCGCTCGCGCGCCACCACGTCGTCGATGTTCACCGAATCACCTCCGTTCTCGGTACGCGAGAGTGCCGAAAACCGTTGCTTTCCCGACCGAGAACGGGTGGGGTGGGGGTCAGGCGATGACGATGACGACGTCGCCGGAGCCCACGGTGTCGCCGGCTTTCACCTTCACCTCGGACACCTTGCCGCTCTTCTCGGCCAGGATCTGGTTCTCCATCTTCATGGCTTCCAGAACCACCACCGCTTGGCCGGCCTCCACCTCTTGACCCACCTCGACGAGCACCTTCACGATGGTGCCCTGCATGGGCACGGCCACCTGGCCGGAGCCGGCTCCTCCACCCGCACCGCCACCGGCGGCCCGCTTGGGCTTGGACGCCTTGGCGGCACCGGCGCTGGCCACCACCGCGGTCTGCTCGGGCACCCACATGGCCACATCGAAGCGCTTGCCGTTCACTTCCACCGTGGTGTTGCGACGCACCAGCGGCTCGGCGTCGTCGCCGTCACCGGCCGGCGCCTTGGGGGCCTCGATGCCCGACAGGTCGAGCACCTCTTCCACCCACTTCGTGGAGTGCTTCATCGCTGCGAAATCGGGATGGCGCAGAATCGCGAGGTCGGCCGGAATCGTGGTGGCCACGCCCTCGACCACCATCTCCTCGAGCGCACGAATGGTGCGCGCGATGGCCGTGGGTCGGTCCTTGCCCCACACGATGAGCTTGCCCACCAGGTTGTCGTAGTACTGGCTGATCTCGTCGCCGCTCTCGTAACCGGAGTCGAAGCGCACACCGAAACCGTCGGAGGGAACCAACTTGGTGATCTTGCCGGGCGACGGCAGGAACTTGCCCCCGGCGGGGTTCTCGGCGTTGATGCGGATCTCGATGCCGTGACCGTTGCGACGCGCGGTGACCTGCTCCTGGGTCATGGGCAACGTTTCGCCGCCGGCGACACGGATCTGCCACTCCACCAGGTCGATGCCGGTGATCACCTCGGAGACCGGGTGCTCCACCTGCAGGCGCGTGTTCATCTCGAGGAAGAAGAACTCGCCGTCCTGATAGATGAACTCGACCGTTCCGGCGTTGAAGTAGCCAACGGCGCGCGCGGCCTTGATGGCGGCCTCGCCCATGGCCTCCTCGATGCCCTCGCCCATGGAGACGGCCGGAGCCTCTTCCACCAGCTTCTGGTGACGACGCTGTGCCGAGCAGTCGCGGGTGCTGACCCACACGTAGTTGCCGTGCTGGTCGCCGACCAACTGCACCTCGACATGGCGCGGCCAGGTGAGGTACTTCTCGACGTAGATCTCGTCGCGACCGAAGAACGCCTTGGCCTCGCGCTGCGCGCTGTCCATGGCGTCCTGCACCTCGTCGGCGCTGCGCACGACCTTCATGCCACGACCGCCGCCACCGAAGGCGGCCTTGATGGCCACGGGGAATCCGAACTTCGCGCCGAAGTCGGCGATCTCGGCGGCGGTGGTGACGAACTCGGTGGTGCCGGGGACGATGGGGCAGTCTCCGCGCAACGCGGCCTTGCGGCTGGAGACCTTGTCGCCCATCTCGCGGATGGCGTCCGGCGGCGGTCCGATGAACGCCACGCCCATCTGGGTGATGGCCTCGGCGAAGTCGGCGTTCTCGCTGAAGAAGCCGTAGCCGGGGTGCACACCGTCGGCGCCGCTCTTGCGGATGGCGTCGAGGATGGCCTCGGTGTTGAGGTAACTCTCGGCGGCCGTTTGTCCACCCAGCGCGTACGCCTCGTCGGCCAGACGCACGTGAAGCGCGTTGCGATCGAGTTCGGAATACACCGCCACGGTGGCGATGCCCATCTCTCGGGCGGCTCGGATCACGCGCACGGCGATCTCTCCGCGGTTGGCAATCAGGATCTTCGTCAGTGGTTTGGTGGGCACAAGTGACAATGTTGTCGGGATGGACACCCCTAATGCCACCTCAAACGAAGCAAACCTTCCCGGGGTGTCACATCCGGAGGAGATTTTTCGCTCTTCGGCCATCGTCGCGGGCGGCTGGCGGGTGCGTTGGTGCTCCTCGACCGGCAGCACGAACGACGACCTGTGGGCCGCCGCCCGGGCCGGGGTGCCCGACCGTTTGGTGCTGGTGGCCGACCACCAGACCGCCGGAAAAGGGCGGTTGGACCGTCGCTGGGAGGCTCCTGCGGGGGCGAACCTGCTGGTCAGCCTGCTTTTTCGTGACGTTCCCGCGGTTCCCCATGCCCTGACCCACGCGGTGGCGCTGGCCGCCGCGCGGGCCAGCGAGCGGGTGGCCGGGGTGGTCCCGGACCTGAAATGGCCCAACGACCTGCTGGTGGGGCGGCAGAAACTGGCCGGGATCCTGTCGACGGCGGGCCCGATGGAGGGTTCGCCCCCACGGCCGTCGTTCGTGGTGGTGGGGCTGGGTCTGAACGTGGGGTGGGCTCCCGAAGGTGCCACGAGCCTGGTCGCGCTCTCGACGGCCACGCTGACCCGGGACCTCGTGTTGGCGGCACTGCTCGAGGCGCTCGACGAGGTGCTCTCGTTGCCGGCCGATGAACGACACGCGGAGTACCGCCGTCAACTGGCGACCATCGGACGCGAGGTTCGCGTGGAGTTGCCCGACGATCGATTCGTCGAGGGCCGCGCTCTCGACGTGGAGGTCGATGGTCGACTCGTCGTGCTCGACGCGTGTGGCGTGAGTCATCGACTGGACGTGGGCGACGTCGTTCACCTTCGCTGATCGTTCCGCACGTCGACGACCCTCGAAGGGGTATGACCGTCGCTCATCGTGGACAACGAATAGTTTCGGTGCATGGCGACGAACCCACCCTCTGCACGTCGACGTCGCCGTGCCATCGCGCCGCGGGTGAACACCATCACCGTGGCCGTGGCCTTCGTCGTGCTCACCGCCGTCGGGCTGTTGGTGGCGACCAGGCAACAGGAAGCCAACGTCGAGCGGGTGGGCGAGCTGAACGGCATGCTCGCCGACACGTCGGGACCGTTCGTGAACTATCTGCTGGTGGGCAGTGACACCCGTGAGGGAATCGATCCGAACAGCCCGGATTATTCGGGAATCGGCAACACCGACGACGCCGGCGGACAGCGCAGCGACACCTTGATGATCCTGCACGTCGACAACGAGCGCGGCACGGCGTCCATCATGTCCATACCCCGCGACCTGTGGGTCGACATCCCCGGTCACGGGAAGAATCGCATCAACACCGCGTACCAGTACGGAGCCGACGTGCTGGTGACCACGGTGCAACAGAGCCTCGGCGTGCCCCTGAACCACTACGTCGAGGTGAACTTCAACTCGTTCAAGTCCATCGTGTCGGCGCTCGGCGGTGTCGATCTCTGCTTCGAGTTCCCTACGCGCGACGTGCACGTCGGATTGAACGTGCCCGAGCCCGGTTGTTACACACTCGATCCGATCCAGTCACTCGCGTACGCGCGCAGTCGCTACTACGAGACGTTCCAGAACGGCGAGTGGGTGGTGGACGGTCGCGCCGACCTGGGTCGCATCGCACGTCAGCAAGCCTTCATGCAGGCGGCCATCAACAAGGCGATCGAGCAGACGACGTCCAACCCGTTGCGCACCAGCGAATTGGTGAACGCCGCGGTGTCCTCGTTGCGCGTGGACCCGGGCACCAACCTCGTGGAGACCGCCGAGTATCTGAAGCCCTTGGCCGGCAACGGTGTGACGCGTTATTCGCTGCCGGTGATGCCCGAGACCATCGACGGCAAGGACGTGCTCGTGTTGGGTGCCGATTCACCGAACTACCTCGGATATTTCGCCGGTGTGGTGGGCCCTCCCGCCCAATGAGCGGACGAAAACTGGCAGAATGGAACCGTCGGCCACGGTCGATGTCCACCAACGCGAGGATCTGACCCCATGAAAGCCCTGATTTTGGCCGGCGGTGCCGGAACGCGATTGCGCCCGATCACGCACACCAGCGCCAAGCAGTTGGTGCCGGTGGCCAACAAGCCCATCCTGTTCTACGGGATCGAGGCCATGGTGTCGGCGGGCATCACCGAGATCGGCGTGATCGTGGGCGACACCCGCGCCGAGGTGATGGGCGCGTTGGGCGACGGTTCGCAGTTCGGCGCCAGGATCACCTTCATTCCGCAGGATCAACCGCTCGGATTGGCCCATTGCGTGTTGATCGCCGCGGACTTCCTGGGTGACGACGACTTCGTGATGTACCTGGGTGACAACTTGCTGGAGCAGGACCTGGCGGCCTTCGTGCGTGCCTTCGAGACCGCCCGCAAGAGCGCCGAACCCCCCACCGCGCAGATCCTGTTGAAGCGGGTTCCCGATCCGCATCGCTTCGGCATCGCCGAGTTGGACGCCGCGGGCAACGTGATCCGCCTCATCGAGAAGCCGGCCGACCCGCCCACCGACCTGGCACTGGTCGGCGTGTACCTGTTCGACAAGACCATCAACGAGGCGGTGCGGGCCATCGCCCCCTCGCCGCGCGGCGAACTGGAGATCACCGACGCCATTCAGTGGTTGGTGGATCAGGGCCGACGCGTGCGCTGCGAGTTGCTGACCGGATGGTGGATCGACACCGGCAAGCTCACGCCGTTGTTGGAGGCCAATCGTCTGTTGCTGGAGGTCATCGAGCCTCGCATGGAAGGCGACGTGGACGAGGCGTCCAGCGTGGACGGTCGCGTGGTGATCGAGGCCGGCGCGGTGGTGCGCAATTCGTCGTTGCGCGGACCGCTGGTGATCGGACGCGACGCGCGCATCACCGACAGTTTCATCGGCCCGTTCACGGCCATCGGAAACGGATGCGAGGTGACCAACAGTGAGGTGGAGCACTCGGTCATCATGGAGCGCAGCCGCATCATCGACATCCCGCGCCTCGAGGACAGCCTCATCGGCAAGGAGGCCGAGGTGACCCGTTCGCAGAAGCGACCGCGAGCCCTGCGCTTGATGGTGGGCGACCATTGCCAGATCGACACGGAGTGACGACATGCCCAAAGTGACCGCCAGTGAGACCATCGACGGAGTGTGGATCGTCGAACCCACGATTCACGGGGACCAACGCGGTCTCTTCATCGAGACCTACCGCCGCGAGTGGTTCCCCAACGGACGTGAGATGCTGCAGGGCAACCGCTCGAACAAGCAGAAGGGCGCGCTGGTGGGGTTGCACTACCACATGCACCAGGCGGACTACTGGTACGCGCCGGTGGGAACCATCCGCGTGGTGTTGCACGACCTGCGCGAGGGTGGTCCGACGAACGGCGCCACCCAGATGCTCGAGATCAGCGGCGAGAACCACAAGGGCGTGTACATCCCGCCCGGCGTGGCGCACGGTTTCTCGGCCCTCACCGACGTGGTGATGACCTATCTCGTGGACGGCTACTACAACCCGGCCGACGAGTTGGGCGTGGCGTGGAACGACCCGGTGATCGGCGCCGATTGGGGAGTGGCCGAGCCCATCATGAGCGAACGCGACCGCACCAATCCGATGCGCGCCGACATCCCCGAGGGACGGCGCCCCTATTGGCCCATGAGGACCTGACATGAAACTCTTCGTCACCGGCGCGGCCGGCTTCATCGGCTCGAACTACGTGCGTTGGCTGTTGAACAACAGCGACGATCAGGTCACCATCTTCGACAAGCTCACGTACGCCGGCAACCTCGAGAGCATCCGCGACCTCATCGACGACAAGCGTTGTCGGTTCGTCCAGGGCGACATCTGCGACGCCGACGCGGTTCTGACCGCGATGAACGGTCACGACGCCGTGGTGCACTTCGCCGCCGAGAGTCACGTGGACCGCAGCATCGTCGATCCGTACGCGTTCGTGCGCACCAACGCCTACGGCACCAACGTCATGTGCGACGTGGCCCGCCAGGTGGGCGTGCAACGCTTCCTGCACATCTCCACCGACGAGGTGTACGGCAGCATCGACGTGGGCTCGTTCCGCGAGACCGACATCCTCGGACCGCGCTCGCCGTATTCGGCGTCGAAGGCCTCGAGCGACCTGATCGCGCTCTCGTACGTCACCACCTACGGACTACCCGTGGTGGTCACGCGTTGCTCCAACAACTTCGGCCCCTATCAGTTCCCCGAGAAGTTGATCCCGCTCTTCACCACGAATCTTCTGGACGGCAAGAAGGTGCCGTTGTACGGGGACGGGGGCAACGTGCGCGACTGGATCCACGTCGAGGATCACAACATCGCCGCCCATCTGGTTCTGCAGAAGGGTGCGGTGGGCGAGGTGTACAACATCGGTGCCCACAACGAGATCACCAACCGGGAGATCACGTACCGCCTCATCGAACTGTGCGGCCGCGACGAGTCGTTCATCGAGCCCGTGGCCGATCGTTTGGGTCACGACCGGCGTTATTCGGTGCACATCGACAAGGTGTCGGCGTTGGGTTGGAAGCTCGGCCGCACGTTCGAGGACTCCTTGGCCGAGACCGTCGAGTGGTACCGCGCCAACCGGGCCTGGTGGGAGCCGCTGAAGGCTCGCGCGGGTCTGTGAGCCGATCATGAAGATCCTCGTCACCGGGGCCAGGGGACAGCTGGGCACGGAGTTGATGCAGGTCATCTCGGCTCGTGGCGACGAGGGTGTGGGCATCGACATCGACTCCGTCGACATCACGCAGCGCGAGATCGTGCACGAGGTGTTCGCCGAGATTCGCCCCGATGCGGTGATCAATTGCGCGGCCTGGACCGCGGTGGACGCGTGCGAGGACGACCCCGACAAGGCCCTGACCGCCAATGGTGTGGCGGTGCGATGGGTTGCCGAGGCGTGCGATGCGATCGACGCTCACCTGGTTCACGTGAGCACGGACTACGTGTTCGACGGCACGAAGCCGACGCCCTACGTGGAGACCGACGTTCCGAACCCACAGAGCGTGTACGGCACGACCAAGTTGGCCGGGGAGATCGAAGCGTTGGCCATCGGCACGCGTGCCGCGGTGGTGCGCACGTCGTGGGTCTGCGGATTCCACGGCAACAACATGGTCAAGACGGTGCACAAGTTGGCGCAGGAACGGGACTCGTTGTCGTTCGTCAGCGACCAGATCGGTCATCCCACCTTCACCTCCGATCTGGCGCCCCTGTTGCACACGGCCGCCACCGATCGACTGGCCGGCATCTTCCACGGCACCAATCAGGGTGCGGTGAGTTGGTACGAGTTCGTGCGCGAGATCGTGCGACTGATGGGTCGCGATCCGTCCATGGTGCACCCGATCACCACGGCCGAACTGCAACCGCCACGCCCCGCCAAACGCCCGGCCAACAGCGTCCTGGACAACAAGGCGTTGCGCGATCTGGGCTACGCGCCCACGCGCGACTTCCGGGAACCACTGGCGGAGCTCCTGACCCGCCTGGGCTGAGCCCCGGTCGATTCCGACAGGAACGGTCAGAGGGGTTCGAGCGCGACGGAATCGCCGGTGCGGATGGTGCCCGGCGTGATGACGGTGGCGTAGACCCGACACGTCGCCTCGCCGTTCTCGCGGTCACGATCGTGATGAATGCGTCCGAAGTCCCGATCGACGAACAAGTGCGCCAACTGCTTGCACGGCACCGCGTACGACGAGACGTCGCACACGACGTCTCCGATGCGCAGACGCGTGCCGGGTCGCACGTCGGACCACTCGACGCCGGAAACCGTGATGTTCTCCCCGGCGGCCCCCGGCTGCAACGAGTGTCCCTCGGCGTTCAGTTCGTCGATCACCTCGGCGGACCACAGGCTGACGGCTTGGAAAGGTCGACCGTGGTGTTTGCGGGTGGCCTGCACGTCGCCGACGAGACCCGAGAAGTCCACCTCGACGCGGTCGACCGCGCGCTTGGGAACCCCGCCCGAGCCGGTGTTCAGGCTGGCGACGACTCCGTCGTCGAACGGGTGGGTCGCGCCCGAGGCACGCAACGTCGGCGTGGCCGACTGGATGATGCTCCACACGGGTTCCAACAAGCGAGCGGCGTGGTTCGCGTCGAGGCGTGCCGCGTCGACTCCGTCGAGCATCCGGTCGAGTCGTTGTCTCGCGTCGGCGAGCAGGTGCTCGCGACCTTCCGACATCTGCTCCAGGATGGTGCGCGCGGAGCCGATGGTGTTGCGGGCGTCCTCGAGAGTGAATCGGTAGGGGCCCACCAACATGGACTCACCATAGACAACGTGGTGGGACCCTAGGCTTCACGCATGGCCGACTCCGCGGGAATCATGCACGAGGGCGCACCGTTGCGCTTGACCGAGTGGACCAGTTGCGGAGGTTGTGCCGCCAAGTGGGGCAAGGATCTCCTGGCCGGACTCGTCGACGAGTTGCCGCGATCGGTGGACCCGGCGCTCATCATCGGTCTGGCTCCCTTCGACGACGCCGCGGTGTACCGCGTGAGCGACGACGTCGCGTTGGTGAGCACCACGGACTTCTTCCCGCCCTTGGTGGACGATGCCGCCGACTTCGGGGCGATCGCCGCCGCCAACGCGTGCAGCGACGTGTTCGCCATGGGTGGGCGGGTGGTGATGGCCATCAACGTGGCGGCGTTCCC